>JAQGPE010000109.1 GCA_028293225.1 Akkermansiaceae bacterium
TCGCCCGCTTCGACCAGTGGAACGAGGCTGTCCATGAGGCGCTTGTGACAGCAGGTCTGCGCGGTCCTCTCCGGGAGGTCACGGTGCCCGCCGAGACCCCGCTTTCGCCCGTGACCATTTCGTAAAAAATCGCCTCCGAAAATCTTGACACCCCGGCCTGGATTTGGCTTCTTTCCGGCCCGCGCCGCGAGGCACGCAAAGCACCCGTAGCTCAATTGGATAGAGCGTCTGACTACGGATCAGAAGGTTAGGGATTCGAGTTCCTTCGGGTGTACCATTTTTCAAAACCCCTCAAGTCATTGACCTGAGGGGTTTTTCTTTACCTGTTGGCGGCTGTAGGAATGCAGCTCAAATGCACTGAAATGCAGGAAATACCCTGTTCTATTGCATGGTTCGTTGCATGGGACTTGGGCTCACCCCAGTTTTCATTCGAGAGCCTCGCGTGCGCGCGATATCCCGAGAAAGGCCCCCGGACCTCAGCCTCCTGATCGCCGCGGACTGCGGGATCCCTCCCACGTCGCCCTCCTCGCCGGCCTGACCGGAGCCATTCACGGCTGGCTGAATGGCGCCGCCATGAAACCGGGCGGCGCCGGCCTGCTCGCCCCCGCCGGCAGCGCCCTCTTGGCCGCGCTTCTTTTCGCTTTCGTTTCCGGTGCCCTGCTCGCCATCAAACCCACCTGGGGCCGCATTTCCATCCGGGTCCTGGAAGCTGGATCGCCGCAACCGGTCTCCTGATGCTCGGCTGGTGACTGCGCTCCCGGATCGCCACTCCCTGAAAACCGCAGCACCACCTCTCCCGCGCTTTCCATGGGGGTATTGCCAATTGATCGCGGCGCTCATTAGGCGTCAGCGCCCGCCTCGCCTAGTTTGGAGAAAATCCGAGCGAGCGATCCCGTGCGACCCCTTTCATCACCCTCTCTTCCCCAAGCCCGCACGGGAAATGCGCAGCGCCTGCTGCGGTTCCTCCGGCTCGGTTGGCTGGCCGCCCTCCCCTGCCTCTTCGCCGGCTGCATGCTCCCGACCTATCACCCTCTGCCGCACGGGGTGACCCGCGCAGCCGCCATCCGCTATACCCCGGAGCGCTGGCCCGCCCCCCAGGTCGCCGACATTTATTACCGCCCCGGCGCCGCGCCCGCCCCGGCGGTCCTCCTCATCCACGGCGGCAGTTGGAAGGAATCCCAAGGCGCGCGCTGGACCATGGACGGCATCGCCCGCCACCTCGCCCGCCGCGGCTATGTGGTCGTCAATGCCGGCTACCGCGGCTACCCGGACTATCTCTATCCCGCCCCCGTCGACGACCTACGCGAAGCGATCCACTGGATGCGCGGAAACGCCGCCACCTATGGCATCGATCCCAATCGCATCGCCACCTACGGTTTCTCCGCCGGCGCCCATCTCGCCGCCCAGGTCGCCCTCCGCGATGGCAACCCGGAGCAGGTCCGCGCGATCGTCTGCGGCAGCGCCCCCTTCGACCTGACCCTCTACCCCGGCGGCGACATCGTCCCGGCCTTCCTCGGCGGCAGGATCGACAAGATCCCCGCCAAATTCCGCGAGGCCTCCCCCGTCAACCACGTTACCCGTCGTAGTCCGCCGATCTTCATCTACCAGGGCACCCGCGACACCCTGGTTCAGCCGGAACACGCCACCCGCATGCAGCAGGCCTATGCCCGCCACGGCCTGGCCACCCAGGTCCACTGGCTGCCGGGCAGCACGCACGCCGGTGCCCTGATCGCCCCCGGCCATGTCGTCGAAGACGCCATCGATTTCCTCGACCGCAATCTCAAGCCCTGACCCGCCATCCACCTCTCATGAGCTCCTTCCTCTTCCACCCCGCCACCACCTTTGTCGTGGGCGCCGTCATCCCGATCGTCGTGATCGGCATCCTCCTTAACTCCTGCACGCCGCCGAATACCTCCGCGGCCACGGTGGGCCACTACAAGGACCAGCTCTCCCGCTCGACCAGCACCGGCCCCGCCCCGGACAGCCGCATGGAAAAGGAAGGCATCGAGCGCTTCACCCGCTTTCTCCAGAACGTCAACAAGGCCGACTACATCCGCGAAAACACCTCGAAGGTCTACGCCCCCGACGCCTTCCTCAACGACACCCTCGCCACCCATCACGGCGCCGCCGAAATCGAGGCCTACTTCCTGAAAACCGCCGAGTCGCTTCAGGAATACAACGTCACCATCGACGATGTCGCCCGCTCCGGCTCCGACCACTACATCCGCTGGACCATGGTCCTGACCGCCAAGGCCCTGTCCGGCGGCACCCCGGTCCACTCCACCGGCATCAGCCAGGTGCGCCTGAATTCCGCCGGCCAGGTCGTCATGCACCAGGACTTCTGGGATTCCGGCGAGAACTTCTTCGGCAAGCTCCCCGTCGCCGGCGGCGTGATCGGCTTCATCCGCAAACGCCTCCAATAACCGCCCCCCTTTTTCCATGAACGCTCCCACCGCCACTGCACCCCGCCAGGGTCCCCTGCGCACGCTCGTCCGCGTGGTCGCACAGTGGCTGGATTCCGACTATCGCCGCGAGGATCAGCCGGATCCGGAAACCCTGCGCGACCGCATCAACTGGGAGCGCACCCTGCCCTTCATCTTCCTCCACGCCGGCTGCCTGGCCGTGCTGTGGGTCGGCGCCAGCTGGCCGTCCGTTCTCGCCGCCGCCCTGCTCTACTTCGTGCGCATGTTCGCCATCACCGGCTTCTACCACCGCTACTTCTCGCATCGTACTTTCCGCACCTCGCGCCTGGTACAGTTCGCCTTCGCCATGCTGGGCAACAGCTCGATGCAGCGCGGCCCGCTGTGGTGGGCCGCCACCCACCGCCACCATCATAAGCACTCCGACCACGAGGAGGATGTCCATTCCCCAGTCCTGCGCGGCTTCCTCTGGTCGCACATCGGCTGGCTGACCTCAGCGAAAAATTTCCCCACCCCCTATCAGTACATCCCGGATCTCTGCAAATACCGGGAGCTGGTCTACCTGAACCGCTTCGACCAGTTGGTCCCGCTCCTCTATGGCCTCGTCATGCTCGCCCTCGGCTACGGCCTTCAGTACTTGCTCCCTCACAGCGGCGTAACCATGGGCCAGTTCTTCATCTGGACCTTCTTCATCAGCACCACGGTCCTGCTCCACGGCACCCTCTTCATCAACTCCCTCGCCCACGTCTGGGGCAAGCGCCGTTACGAGACCGAAGACGACAGCCGCAACAATTTCTTCCTGGCCCTGATCACCCTCGGAGAGGGCTGGCACAACAACCACCACCGCTACCCTCACTCGACCCGCCAGGGCTTCCGCCGCTGGGAGATCGACCCGACCTACTACCTCCTGAAGCTGCTCTCCTGGACCGGCCTCATCTGGGACCTGCGCCCCGTGCCGGAAAAGGTCATCCACGAAGGAGCCGCAGCCGCCGTCATCAAACCCTTCACCCCCGAACCGCGGTGACCAGGCAACGCATCGCCATCGTCGGCACCGGCATCTCCGGTTTGTCGTGCGCGTATTTCCTGCACCCGCACCACGACATTGCCGTCTTCGAGGAGGACGCCCGCATCGGCGGCCACTCCCACACCGTCAGCGTTGCGGAGGGCGATCGCCAGGTCGCCATGGATACCGGCTTCATGGTTTACAATGAGGTCACCTATCCGCTGCTGACCCGCCTCTTCGCCCGGCTGGACGTCGCCACCAAGCCCACCTCGATGTCCTTCAGCGTCCGCCAGGTGGGCGAGGATCTGGAGTTCAACGGCGGCAGCCTCAACTTGCTCTTCGGCCAGCGCAAAAACCTCCTCCGCCCGCGCTTCTGGAAGATGCTCTCCCAAATCGACCGCTTCAACCGCGAGACGATCGAAGAGC
>JAQGPE010000153.1 GCA_028293225.1 Akkermansiaceae bacterium
CATCGATTTCTTATCGGTCAGGTACCCGACCACCGGCTGGAAGATCGAGGCGGTGAGCTGGAAGGTGAAGGTGATCAGCCCGATCTGGGTGTAGCTGAGCTGATACGACTCCCTCAGCATCGGGTAGAGCGACGGGATCAGCGCCTGGAGTGTGTCATTGAGGAGGTGGGAGAAGCTGACGCCGAACAGCAGCGCGTATACGGTCACCATCGGGTCCGACTTCACCGGAGTCATTTCCGGCGCGGGAGCGGTAAGGGTCTCATCCATGAGCCGTGAACCATTCACCCGCCCCGCTCCACCGGCAATCTTGCCAAACGGTGCTATTAAGGGTCTTGATGGTATTTTTCTCGGATCTGGCTGCGAAAGTCCGCCGGAGTGCACCTTCCATAGCGCCGGAAGAAGCGCCCGAAGTACGACGGATCCTTGAATCCCAGGCCGTAGCCGATTTCCGCCACCGAGAGCTCCGAATAAAGCAGCAGCCGCTTCGCATCCAGCATGGTCCGCAGCCGGATGTGTTCGCCGGCCGGGTGGCCGGTCTCGGCGCTGACCACGTCATTGAGGTGGTTCGCGCTGATCCCCAGCTCCCGGGCATAGGGCGCCAGGGTTTTCCAGGTCAGGAAATGCTCCTCCACGTGTTTCAGAAAGCTCCGCACCAGCGCCGCGGAGCGGGTGGTCGGCGGGCCGTCATCGCGGTCGGTGTGCAGGCGGGTGGCCTTCACGAAGAGCATCCGCAGCAGGCAACGGAGAATTTCACCGGCTCCGGGCCGGGCCAGATCGAACTCCTGCTGGATCTCCGCGAAATGCTTCCGGAACTCATCCTCCAGGGCGGCAGGGATCTCCAGCCACGGCTCGGCATCGGCCGCGTGGAAGAACGGAAACTCCGATAGCAGCCCTCTCACCCCATCCTGGCGGGCATCGAAGAAATCACGGGTGAAGGACACCACGGTGCCCTCCATTTCCAGATTCGGCCGGATCGTGTGGACGTGCCCGGGTCCGACGAAGAACAGACAGGTCCGGTGCAGGGTTTTTTCCCGGAAGTCGTGCATCAGATGGCATTCGCTCTGAATGAACGAGATCTGAAAGAAATCGTGGTAGTGCGGGCTCAGCCGGACCGGGTCCTTCTCCACCGAACCCGGCAGGTGCATGCTCAGGATCCCACTGGTCCGCAGCCAGTCCTCCCCATAATGGGTCATGCCGATCGATGGAATGGCGCGGCGATCCATGGCTGGGCGGACTTTCTTCGATTCGCGCGAATCGCTCAACGACAAAGCCCGTTCCGCGGGGTTCTGCTGTCAGACTCCCGTTCACTTGGCGCTGGCCAACCCGTCACCGGAAGACCATCACGCTCGCGGACCCCTATCCGCCGACCATGGACCTCATTTATTCTTTCGATCCCGCGAAGCTCGATTTCGCCAAGATCCACGCCTGGCTCACCGGAACTTACTGGTCCCCCGGCATCACCCGTGAGCGGGTCGAAAAGGGCTTCCACGCCTCCACCGTCGTGATCGGCTGCTACACCATGGATGGGACGCAAATCGGCGTCGCCCGCTGCCTCAGCGACACCACCCGCTTCGCCTACTTTGCGGACGTCTTCGTCGCCGACGGCTGGCGCGGCCACGGCATCGCCCGCAGCATGGTCGAGCGGATCATCGCCCACCCGGAACTGGCCGGGGTCGAGAACCAGTATCTCTTTACCCAGGACGCTCACGGAGTCTACGAACGCATCGGCTTCGGACAATACCTCCATCCGGAACGGCTGATGCACCGTTGTAAGACAGATTGAGCGCCGAATGTCGCTTTCTCCGAAATGAATCGGGTTCATGTCCGTAGTTAGTCCCGCCGGGCATCACCCTTTCACTGGCCATTTCTCATGAGTTCCCCGGAACAAAAATCCCGCACCGGTTCCCGCCTCAAGACAGCGGCCGGTCTCGTCATCCTGCTCGCCATTTCCTGGGCTGTTTGGAAATGGGCGCTGCCACTGCTCAATCCGGCCCCGAAAACCTTCGCGAACGGCGGCAAGCTGTTCCTGCCGACCACGGTCACCACCGCCAAGGTGACCAAGGACACCTTCGAGGAATGGATCGCCGTGGCCGGCACGGTGACGCCTCTGGACCGGGTGATCGTCCGCAGCCGCGTCGATGGCGAGCTGATGAAGGTGCACTTCGAGGAAGGACAGCTGGTCAAGGATGGCGATCTACTCGCGGAGATCGACCCGCGGCCGTTCCAGGTCGCGCTCGACCAGGCGAAAGGCCAGCTGGCCCAGAACCAGGCGCTGCTGGAAAATGCCGAAGCCGACCTGAAACGCTACGAAGCGCTGCTCGCCCAGGATTCCATCGCCCGCCAGCAGGTCGATACCCAGCGCGCCCAGCTCAACCAGTACAAGGCGACCCGCGACTCGAATCAGGCCGAGGTGGACTCCGCTTCGCTGCAGCTTTCCTACACGCAGATCACCGCGCCGTTCTCCGGCCGGGTCGGCCTGCGGGCGGTCGACCCCGGCAACCTGATCCATTCCTCCGATGTGGACGGACTGGTCACGATCGCGCGCATCGATCCGATGGGGGTGATTTTTTCCGTGCCACAGGAGGTCGCGGTCCAGATCCACGCCTCCTTCCAGGGCCAGACCGAGATTCCGGTGCAAGCCTTGGCTTCCGATCAGAAATCCATGCTGGCCGTGGGCAAGCTGCTGACCACCGACAACCAGATCGACGTCGCCTCCGGCACGCTGAAGATGAAGGCCATCTTCGCCAACCAGGACGAGAAGCTCTTCCCCAACCAGTTCGTCACCATCAAGCTGCGCGTCCGCAACACCCCGGACGTGCTGACCGTTCCCGCCACCGCGGTCCAGCAGAGCTCGAAGGGTCCCTACGCCTACGTGACCCAGCCTGACAATACGGTCACGGTGAAGCAGATCCAGACCGGTCCGACCGACCACGAGCGGACCCTGATTGTCAGCGGCCTCGCCGAGGGCGACTCAGTGGTGACCCAGGGCGTCGATCGCCTCAAGGAAGGCGCCAAGATCCGTCTGGCAGAGACCATCGCCGAGGATGCGCCGAAAGACGACGCCCCGAAGCGCGAGCACCACGGCGGCAAAAAGAAGGGCTCCTCGATTTGAGCCAGCGCTGCCGCACTGAACGGGAATATGCGATCCGGCTACGACCTCTGATGCCGCCGTCCTCCCCTGCCCTGTTGATTTCGTTTTCCAAGGCCTGAATGAATCCCTCGCGACTTTTCATCGAGCGGCCCGTCGCCACCACCCTGCTGATGGTGGCCCTGCTGCTGACCGGGATCTTTGCCTACCGGCTGCTCGGGGTTTCGGCTCTGCCGGAGGTGGACTACCCAACCATCCAGGTCACCACCCTCTATCCGGGCGCCGGTCCTGAAGTGACTTCAGCCTCGGTCACCGCGCCTCTGGAGCGCCAGTTCGGCCAGATGCCCGGGCTGACGCAAATGTTTTCGTCCAGCAGCGGCGGCTCCTCGCTGATCACGCTGCGCTTCGGCCTGGGCATGAGCCTGGACGTTGCCGAACAGCAGGTCCAGGCAGCCATCAATGCCGCCTCGAATCTGCTGCCGTCTGATCTCCCCGCGCCGCCGGTCTACAATAAGGTCAACCCGGCCGACACCCCGATCGCCACGCTGGCGCTGAGCTCGTCCTCGCTGCCGCTGACCCAGGTCCAGGACTTCGCCGACAGCCGCCTGGTGCCAAAGCTTTCGCAGCTTTCCGGCGTGGGCCTGGTGACCATGAGCGGCGGCATGAAGCCCGCCGTACGCGTGCGGGCCAACCCGGTCGCCCTGGCGGCCCGCGGCATGTCCACCGAGGACCTCCGCACCGCCATCGCCAGCGGTAACGTCAACCAGCCGAAGGGCGGCTTCGACGGCCCGGAACGCTCGACCACGCTGGAGGCCAATGACCAGCTCATTTCCGCGGAGCAGTACAAGACCCTGGTCGTCTCCTACAAGGACGGCATCCCGGTCACACTCGACGATGTCGCGGACGTGGTCGATGACGCCGAGAACAACCGCCTGGCGGCCTGGGCCAACTCCAGCGCCGCGGTGGTCATCAACATCCAGCGCCAGCCGGGCGCGAACGTGATCAAGGTCGCCGACAGCGTGAAGGCGCTGCTTCCGAAACTGATCGAAACGCTGCCCGAGGGCGTGACCGTCACCCCCCTCACCGACCGCACCATCACCATCCGCGCTTCCGTCCGCGACGTGCAGGAGGAAATGTTCACCGCCATCCTGCTGGTGGTCGCCGTCATCTTCGTCTTCCTGCGCAACTGGCGCGCCACCATCATCCCCGCGGTCGCCGTGCCGCTGTCGCTCGTCGGCACCTTCGCGCTGATGTATGCCTTCGGCTTCAGCCTGAACAACCTCACCCTGATGGCGCTGACCATCGCCACCGGCTTCGTGGTCGATGACGCGATCGTGGTGGTGGAAAATATCGCCCGCCACCTGGAGGAGGGAAAAACGCCGCTGCAGGCTGCTTTCGACGGTGCGAAGCAGATCGGCTTCACGATCATTTCCCTGACCATCTCGCTGGTGGCGGTGCTGATTCCGCTGCTGTTCATGGGTGACGTGGTCGGCCGCCTGTTCCGGGAATTCGCGATCACCCTGGCGATCGCGATTCTGATCTCGATGGTGATTTCGCTGACGCTGACGCCGATGATGTGTTCGCGCCTGCTGAAGCCGGAATCGGAACACAAGGAAGGCCCGATCGGCCGTGCGGTGGCCGGCTTCCTGGATGGCATCGTCCACTGGTATGGCCGTACGCTGGACGTCGTACTTCAGCAGAAATTTCTCACCGGCGTGGTCTTCCTGCTGACCCTGGCCGCCACGGTGCTGGTCTATCAGCTCGCTCCCAAAGGCTTCTTCCCCGACCAGGATACCGGCCTGATCCAAGCGATCACCGAGGCGCCGGAGAGCACCTCCTTCGAGGCGATGTCGACTCTCCAGCAGAAGATGGCCGCCCTGGTCCTGAAGGACGATGCCGTTGCCAGCTTATCGTCCTTCATCGGTGTCGACGGCGTGAACACGACCCTCAATTCCGGGCGCATGCTGATCAACCTGAAGCCGCTGGAAAACCGCACCGGCAATGCCCAGGAAATCTCACGCCGCCTGCAGGAGCGCGCCGAACACGATCTGCCGGGCATGCGGGTCTATCTCCAGCCGGTCCAGGATCTGACCATCGACGACCGCGTTTCCCGCACCCAGTACCAGTTCACTCTGGATTCGACCGATCCGAAGCTCTTCGACGAGTGGGTGCCGAAGATCATCGAGACGCTGAG
>JAQGPE010000179.1 GCA_028293225.1 Akkermansiaceae bacterium
CGCGTGGATCGGCTGCGCCCTGCTGCTGCGGCCGAAGTTCCACTGGACCCTGCTGGTCGCGTGCAGCGTGGTCTTCATCGGGGTCGCCGTGACCATCACCCGCTCGCTGCTGTTCCCCGGGATCGTCGCCGTGATCGCCGCCAGCGGCTGCTATCTGCTCGGCTGCCGCTGGGGCTCCTATAAGGTGACCGACCTGTGGAAAAAGCTCTTCCCTGTCGCCGGGGCGGGCATGCTGGTGGTGCTGTTCATCGCCATTCTGGGGCTGGTCTTCCCCGAGCTGCTCGACCGCTGGTCCGAGCGTCTTTTCCACCTCGCCTCCGACCGCAATATCACCGCCGACATTTCCTACCTGACCCGGCGCGCGGAGATCGACGCCTACCTGGAAATCCTCAACAAGGAGCCGCTGCATTTCATCAACGGCAAGGGCATCGGCGCCTCGTATTTCTGGCACCCGGCCTATAAGCCGGAGATCAAGCTGGTCTACGATCCCGGCCCGGAAACCGACACCGATATGTGGTTCGCGGGTCACTCGACCTGGACCTACTCGGTCTTCTCCGGCGGGATCATCGCCCTCGGCGCGCAGATCGCCCTGTTCGGAGGCATCATGACCGCCAGCCTGCGGGCCGCCGCCGCCAATGCCTCCCACCCCGGCAAGGACCAGTGGCTGGCCTACCTCCCCTTCATCGCCGCCTTCGCCCTGCTCAGCGAAACGATCACCGCCAACCCCTTCGAGGAGCGCCTGGTCGGCATCCTGGTGGGGATGATGGCGGGTCTGCCCCAGGCCTTCCTGGTCCGCGCCTCGTGGCTGCATTCCTCACCCCGCACCCTGGAGGCAACCCGATGACTTCCACTCCCAAAACCGTCGTCCTCGCCGACAGCCGCTGGGCCGGCCACCACCAGACCTACCTGTTCGAGCTATCCGCCGGTCTGCTGCGCTGCGGCGCCCGCGTGATCCTGCTCTGCCCGTATCCGGAACTGATCCGCGAGCGTCTGACCGCCGCCGGCTACGATGCCTCCAGTGAGAAACTGGGCACCGTGGTCTTCCAGTCGTCCAACCGCAGCTTCCTCAGCAAGAGCCGCGATCATGACCCGCTGACCACGGCGGTCCGCTGGCACCGCACCGGCAGACTGATCCGCAAATTCGAAGCCGCCAGAGGCTGGAAGGCGGACATCGTCTTCTTCCCCTACCTCGACAGCTACCTGCGGTTCCTGCCGCTGAGCATCGTCCCGGAAATCCTGCTCGGGCTGCCGTGGAGCGGCCTGTATTTCCGCAACCACCACCTGGCCACCTCCCGCTCGCGCCTGACCTTGGCCGCCAAGGGCGACTACCTGCTGCGTAGTAGCAGCTGCCGGTCGGTCTGCGTGCTGGATGAACGCTTCAACGACCGGATCGCTGAAATCAGCCACAAGACGGTGATCGATTTCCCGGACATGACCGACGAGACGCCGCCAGTGGAGGAAGTCCCGGAAGCCGCCAAGATCCGCACCAAGGCGGCGGGCCGGAAAATCATCGGCCTGATCAGCATGGAGCGCCGCAAGGGCCTGGTCACCCTGCTCAGGGCCGCCGTGGCCGCCTATGAAGCGCGCGAACCATGGTTCTTCGTCGCCACCGGACCGATGCTCCGCGACACCTTCACCGTCGAGGAAATCGCTTACTGCGAGGAGGTCAAAGGCCGCATCCAGCGCGGCGAAATCGACAACCTCTACTTCAACACCAACGGCAACCGCATCCCGGACGGGGCGGTCTACAACTCGGTCTTCACCTCCTTCGACGTGGTATGGGCCGCCTATGAGGAGTTCGAAGGCAGCAGCAACGCGCTGAC
Source organism: Akkermansiaceae bacterium (assembly GCA_028293225.1). Taxonomy (GTDB): domain Bacteria; phylum Verrucomicrobiota; class Verrucomicrobiia; order Verrucomicrobiales; family Akkermansiaceae; genus Haloferula. The sequence goes on from JAQGPE010000179.1 coordinate 1,824, forward strand.
CAAAGCCTCCATCTTCAAGATCCCGGTGGTCGCCTCCGCCGGCCAATGCATCGGCAGCCGCGTGGAGCAGTTCAAAATGGGCACCACGTTTCCGGAGCGCGATGTGATGGGCTGCATCGAAGCCATCCGCCGGATCCTGCGGACCGACACCGCCAAGGAACACGTGCCGGATTTCGACGGCTACTACGCCAGGCATTCCAGAACCCGGCTCGATGCGATCCTCGGCGAACTGATGGCACAGGAAGCCTGACTCAGTTTTCCTCCTTCAACCCGCCCAGGATCTCCGCAAGCTGGCGCAGATCGTCCTCTCCCGTGAACTCGTCACGCGGCCGCGCAAGACAGCGCTGTTTCACCGCACGCCATTCCTCCGCGCTGACGCTTTCAAAGAAGGCCGCCAGATGGTCCTCCAGCGGTTCCTCAAAGGTCCAGCCGAGTTGGCGCTGCTCGACCCACTCCCCGGTCTCCGTATGCCGGGCGGTGATGACGGGCACGCCGAAACAGCCGCCTTCATAGATCCGGTTCGGCAGCAGCCAGGTGGAGTTGCCGTTCGGATCCGTCTCGTCGATCGCCCAGTTGAAATCGACCGCACCATACATGCCGGCCAGATCATCCGGATATTGATAGGCGCCGGTCAGTCGCATGTTCGGCAAGTCGCCTAACAGCTGCGGGAAATCCGCGACGATCGTACCGGAAGGATAGCCCCGCAAAACGAAGCGAATGCGGTCCCCCAACCGGCTGGCCAGCGCATGCATGAGCTGCATGCTGCGGCGGCAGCGGAAGGCGCCGAAACAGCCGACCACCCACGGTTTTCCGCCCTGCACCGGCTCCCCCTGGCCTTCCTGGATGGCGGGCAGATTGCCGCTCGGGTAGACCTTGTTCTCCAGCAGGAAAACCCGTCCGGCGAAGTGCTGGACCGGTTCGAAGTAATGCTTCACGAAGCCCGGCGAGGTCGTCACCAACAGCGCCGAGCGCTCCAGCACCTGGCGCTCCACCCAGCGAACCAGCTTCGAAACGAGACCGCTTCCCACCATCACCGGCTGGATGTCCGCCAGTTCCAGAACCAGCGGCACCCGCCGTCCGGCGAACAGCCGCCCGGCCAGCGCCAGCATCGCATTATCGGTATTCACCACATACAGCGCGGTGCACTCCCGCAGCTGGCGGCGCTGCTTCCAGATGATTCCGAGGCAGGTGGCAAAGACCCACAGCCGGTGGAAATACCGCCGGTTATAGGTCGTGCCCAGATGAACGTTCCGCCAGGTCGGCTCGGCATCCTCCTTGTCGCGGACGCGATGGAAGGTGTAGCCGACCACCTCCATGCCCTGCTCCTGGAGGGCGGCGATGCGCTTGCGGACCCGCGCATCGCCACGCTC
>JAQGPE010000429.1 GCA_028293225.1 Akkermansiaceae bacterium
CTGGACGGACGGGCCGCGCAGCCGCAAATGCGTGTCGCGCCAGGCTCCGAAAGCCGCGTCGCGCCCTAGATACTCGTCGCCGACATTGATGCCGCCGACGAAGGCTTCCCGGCCATCGACCACCACCACCTTGCGGTGATTGCGGAAGTTCAGTTGCAGCCGCGACCACCAGAAGCGGTTCGAGCCAAAGGAATGGCACTCGATGCCTGCCCGCTTGAGGTCATTCAGGTAGGCGCGGGACAGTTTGTGCGAGCCGATTTCGTCGAAGAGAAAGTAAACCCTCACGCCAGCTTTGGCTCGCTCGATCAGGGCATCCTTGAAGCGGGTGCCGATCCGGTCGTTCTTCACGATGAAGAAGTTCACCAGCACGTAGTCTTTTGCACCTGCGATCGACTTGAACAGGCAGTGGAACATGTCCTGCCCGTCGATCAGGAGTTTCAGATCGTTGCCGCGGGTGAACGGCAGGCCGCCGAGGATTTCCGCCGCGCGTCCGAAAGCATCGTCCGGCTTGATTTCGTATTCCCGCAGGCTGCTGTGCATGTCCGTCGCCAGCTTGCGCAGATCGTCGTCCTCTGCCCGCCGGGCGCGGATGTAGCCGGAGAAATGACTACGGCCGGCGATCCAGTAGATCGGAATCGCGATCCACGGAGCGGCAATCAGCGACACGATCCAGGCAATGGTGCCCTGGGAGGTGCGGACGGTCATCAGCGCGTGGATGACGTGCAGAAAGCCAGCGAGGTGCAGCAGTACCAGGCAGGTGCCCGCACCCCACGCCATCGAATGTTCATGAATCACCGGGCGAGTCTAGCAGCCTCCAACGGAAGGGCAATAGGAGGCGGTTGAAATGGAAAGATGCATCATTTTTCAAATCGTCGTTGACCCGCGTCGCATTTTTCCATATCTCACCCGCGTCACCAACTAACGCCATGCGCCACCTAACTCCTCTCCACCAAAGCTCCTACCGACTCGGCAACGAGGCTGGTTCGCTTTGGCAGGGTATGAGCCAGGTCGCCATGATTTGCGATCGAGCCGTCGTCCGACTGGCTACTACCTTTACAGACAAACCGGCAACAAGCCGAAGCAGGATCAGGACTCCATAGACCTGAAAGCCACGTAGATCCTAGGATTTCCCGTCGCCCTGCTTCCCACCGGAAGCGGGGCTTTTTGTTTTCTCCATTTTCTCACCTTTTCCATTTTTCCACCTCAGAACTGCCAGGGCCCCGCGTCCGCCACCTACCTGACCTCTTGAACCATCCTCCGTCCCCTCCGGACGGACTCCAGAATTTCCAGGCCGAAAGCCGGTTTCACTGTCGCCAGGCGCGATAAGTCAAACGGGATCTCTTCGGTTCAGGGATAACTGTGGTCTCGTCCCGGCATATCTTTTCTTCACCTTAAGTGATCCGCCTTATCCGATGACCCTTTCTTTTCCCTCAGCCCTCGACCGAACGTCCGTTCTGGTTCTGAACCGTCACTGGGTCGCCATCGACTCGGTGACGCCCACCCAGGCTTTCGGCCACCTGGCCACCGGCACCGCCCGCGCGGTGTTCATCTCCGCCGAATCCATGCAGGCCTTTGGCTGGGAGGACTGGCGGGATCTGCCGGTGGACGGCGCCGACTCCATCGGCACGCCCCGCGGCCGGGTGCGGATCCCCACGGTGATTGTTTTGTCACGCTACGACCGAATCCCGGTTCTCCGTCCGAAGTTCGGCTTCCGCGCCCTGTGGGAACGCGATGGCGGTCGCTGTCAGTACAGCGGCCGGAAGCTGACTCCGGCGGAGGCGAACATCGATCACGTCCTGCCCCGTTCGCGGGGTGGGCGTGACGAGTGGGAAAACTGCGTGATCTCCGATCGTTCGCTGAACTCCCGCAAGGGCGCCCGCACCCCGGCCGAAGCCGGCCTGCATCTCCTCCATCCACCCCGCGCCCCCCGGGCGCTCCCATCCACCCTGCGTCTCCGCAACCACTGGAACATCCCTGACTGGAACCACTTCCTCAAGCTGCCCGCCTGAAAACGGGGGCAGCGCCCTCACCAACACTTCACGCCTTTTTGCCCCATGAAAGAAGCAACCTTCATCTTCGCGATCCTGACCGCAGCGTACCTGGTGCGCTACGCCTGGTTCCGCCTGGTGACGGAAGGCCTCCGGCAAAAGTCGCAGGTCCTCCTCACGACCTCCATCGCCTCTTCTTACGATGAGGCCACTTTCTCCGCCGATGATGACGACTCTTTCGAATTCATCTGGGCGGAGGCCGTGGCGGACGATGACGAACTCATCCTCGCCTGGCAGGCGGGCCGCGCTGCGCTCGTGAACAGCGCCCGCGGCACCGCCGTGGTGGAGCGTCGCCGGCGAGCGGACAAATCTCTCGCTACGCTGCTCTCCAGCAACCGCCACGAGATTCTACAGACTCATCCTCCACCCCGCTACGGGTGTCTCACCTCCTGCTTCCGGAAGCGGCGCGTCGATCACGCGGCCGCCGTTTCCATTTCCTCCTCACACGAACCTTGCCTCTGCTGACCATGAAGACCCTTTGCCGAAAACTCGAAACGCACCGCCTCTGCCTGAGGCGGCCTCAATTGCCGGATGCCACCGCTGTCCATGACCTCGCCGGAGACCTTCGCGTCTCCCGCACCACCGCCCTCATTCCCCATCCCTACACCCTCGCCCATGCCCTGGAGTGGTTCGACGCCATCCACGATGACTTCGCCACCGGAGCGGGCCACACCTTCGTGATCGAGCGGCTCGCCGAGCCCGGCGTCATTGGCAGTGCCGGCCTGCTCACCGGCCGCGATGGCGTCAGCGCCTCCGTGGGTTACTGGATCGGCTATCCCTACTGGCGCCGCGGCTACGCGACAGAGGCGCTGCGCGAAATCCTCCGCTACGGCTTCGAGGAACTCGGCCTGCTGCGCATCCACGCGAGCCACATGATGGAGAACGCCGCTTCCGGCCGCGTGATGCAAAAGGCCGGCATGCGCTTCGAAGGCGTGATCGCCCAGGGCTGCCGCCGCGGCGACGAAATCCACGACAAGGTCACCTACACCCTGTTCGCCGACGAGTGGCGGACATGGCAGCTGCCCGCACTCCTCTGACCAGGCCCGCGGGCCGCTTGTCCATAGTCCACTTCATTTCCCGCTTCTTCCATGAAGACCATCGCCCCCATCGTTCTCGAGACGGAACGCCTGACCCTGCGCCCCCCGCGCGAGGAAGACGCCGCCGCCATTATGGCCGTGGCGTCCGACGAGCGCGTCGCCGCGACCACCTACCTGCCGCATCCTTTCCTGCGCGCCGACTTCGACGCCTGGCTGGGAAGCGTGCTCGGCGCGTGGCGGGAAAAGGGTGTCGGCGTCTTCGCGGTCTTCACCCGGCATGACGGGGCCTTCATCGGCTCGATGAGCCTGCGTCCCTCGGACGAGACCGCCACCCACGCCAGCACCGGCTTCTGGTTTTCGCCGCAGGTATGGGGGCAAGGCTACGCCACCGAGGCGCTACAGGCCGTCTTGCGCTTCGGCTTCGAGCACCTGGCTCTGGAGTCGGTGGAGGGCCGCCACTTCGCCTTCAATCCCGCCTCCGGCCGCGTGCTGGAAAAAGCCGGCCTGACCGGTCCGGTCGCCGCCGACCTGCCAGCGCGGGGCGGGGGAGTGACGCCGGGCCTGATCCGCACCCTTCATGCCGGCGACGCCCGCTATCCCGGTCCTTCCCGCTGACCTCCTTTCCCCACCGTCATGAATTCCATTGTCATCACGACCCTCGAAACCGAACGCCTCATCCTGCGTCCGCCCACGCTGTCCGATGCGGAGGCGATCGAGCGCTTTGTCAGCGACCGTCGCGTGGCGGAAACCACCGCGTTGATCCCGCATCCCTATCCGCCCGGTGGCGCCGCCGAGTGGATCGACCGTGCCGAGCGGGCCTGGCAGGAGGGCCGCATCGCCGCCTTCATGATCTGCCTGCGCGGCGACGGCGAACTGGTCGGGGCGATCGCTCTGGCCAAGACGCCGGAGGAGGAGGTGGAACTCGGCTACTGGATCGGCGTCCCGCACTGGGGCAATGGCTACGCGACCGAGGCCCTGCGCCGCGTGCTGGAGTATGCCTTTGACGATCTCTCTTTGAAGCGCCTGGCCACCTATCACTTCGCCCATAATCCCGCCTCCGGCCGCGTCATGGAAAAGGCCGGCTTGAA
>JAQGPE010000228.1 GCA_028293225.1 Akkermansiaceae bacterium
GGCAGAGCGGACGACGAGGCGCCTACTCCATCAGCTCCGGATAATACTTCATCGCGAGGCCCACGGTGTTCTCCATGATCACGCTGCTGAGCGGCGTTCTCACCGCTTCTTCGGCCATCGCCACGCACTCGGCGTAGTTGGCGGCGCGGATGGCGCGGCTGATGCGTGGCACCTGGTGCGGGCCGACAGAGAGTTCCTGGACGCCGAGGCCCAGGAGCAGAGGGGTCAGGCGCAGGTCGCCGGCGGTTTCACCGCAGACGCCGGTCCAGATGCCGGCGTTCTCGGCGGCTTCGACGGTCTTGCGGATCAGGCGGATCACCGCCGGGTGGGTCGGACGGTAAAGGTCGGCGACGTGGTGGTTCACGCGGTCGACGGCGACGGTGTACTGGATCAGGTCATTGGTGCCGATCGAGAAGAAATCGACTTCCGGGGCGATCAGGTCGGCGATCACCGCGGCGCTGGGCACCTCGATCATCACGCCGGTTTCCAGCTTCGGGTCGAAGGGCACGCCGGCGCGGTCGAGTTCGTCCATGGCTTCCCGCAGGAAATCCTTGGCACGACGGACTTCACCCAGGCCGGAGACCAGCGGGAACATCACGGCGACCTTGCCGTGGGCGCTGGCGCGCAGGATCGCGCGGAGCTGCTCCTTGAACATCGCCGGGCGGTCGAGCGAGACGCGGATGCCGCGCCAGCCCAGGAAAGGATTCGGTTCCGGCTCGGTCAGCGGCTCGACCGGGAGCTTGTCGCCGCCGGCATCCAGGGTGCGGATGATGATCGGGTGCGGGGCCAGGCTCTTCGCCAGCCGGGAGTAGACCTCCGCCTGCTGGTGCTCGCCGGGCATCTGCTCGCCATCCAGCAGCAGGAACTCGGTGCGGTAGAGGCCGACGCCCTTGGCCCCGCTTTGTTGGATCAGGGCCAGTTCGTCGATGAACTCGATGTTGGCGGAAAGGGTGATCTTGCGGCCGTCGGTGGTCGTGGTGGCGGCGTCGCGTTGCGCCTCCAGCTCCAGGCGGACGCGTTCCTTGCGGGCCTGGAGTTCCTGGTAGCGGGCCTGCGTTTCCTCGGTTGGATTGAGGATCAGCTTGCCGGAGTAGCCGTCGAGAATGGCCGGCGTCAGGGTCCGGACCTCCAGGACGGCGCCCTCCACGCCCACGATCGCGGGTAGACCAAGCGAGCGGGCCAGGATGGCGGTGTGGGAGTTGACGCTGCCGACTTCGGTGGCGAAGCCCATCACCTGCTTGCGGTCCATGGCCGCGGTGTCGGACGGGTTGAGATCGTAGGCGACCAGGATGTGGTGGCCGTTGGCCTGCTCCTCGCCGGGGGCGTCCTCGTCGGCGCTGAAGTTTCGCAGCACCCGTTGGCAGACATCCTCCAGGTCGGCGGTGCGCTCGCGCAGATACAGGTCCGGCACGCGGCGCATGGCCTCCAGGAAATGCTGCATCACCGCGTAGAAGGCGAATTCCGCATTTTGCAGGCGCTCGGAGATGGCCTCCGCGACCCGGTCGAGCAGGGCGCGGTCCTCCAGGACCATGAGGTGGGCCTCGAAAATCAGGCTGTCGCCTTCACCGGAGATCGCCTGGATGCGCTGCTGCAGCTCGGCCAGCTGGCCCTTGGTGACCTCCAGGGCTTGGCGGAAGCGTTCCTGCTCATCAGCAACATCAGCCGTCGAGATGGCGTAGACTTCCGGCGCGCGGAAGCCGCGGGCGGAGACATGCACGGGCCCAATGCCGATCCCTGGGGAGACCGGGAGTCCCTGCAACACAGTTTCCTTTGGCGCGGTCTTCGGCATCCTCGGGAGTCATGCTGAGGGGCCAGCGCGCCGGGTCAAAGCAGAAATGCGCCCGGATGACGTGGAGCTCAATCTTCTTCGAACTTGCGGGAAATCAGATCGGCCAATGCATCCAGAGCGGCTTCGGAATCCGAGCCGTCGGCAGATACAATGATGACGGAGCCGTTGCCGGCAGCCAGCATCATCAGTCCCATGATCGACTTGCCGTCGACCTCTTCGCCGTCTTTTTCGACGCGAACATCCGCTTGGAAACGGCTGGCCGTCTTCACAAACTGGGCTGCGGGACGTGCGTGGATACCCAGTTTGTTCTGGATGGTGAATTCTCGTTGCGCCATCGTAAAAGGTGGGCTCGGCCCGGGGGGACTTTAGAAGCACGCTTTCCCCGCTTCCAAGGCAATTTTTCAACGCATGTTGGGAAGAGCCCTGTAAAGCGTTGAAAACCCTCGGACTACCCTGCGCGCTTTGGTAAGAATGGGAGCATGAAAAGTTGGATCGTGGCGGTTTTTGCGCTGCCCGTGCTGGGGATCGCCCTGCACGGCGCGGAGCGAGCGGGGGAGAATCCCGGCAAAACAGAGGTAAGGGCATCCGACATCGGCGTGAACGCGGACATCATCGGCCTGTTGGGGCGCCCGCTCGGCGAGATGATGACCGTGACTGGAATCTATGATCCGGACAACCGGAGAAACGAAGGAGTCGTCAACCTGATCCGAGTCACCAAAGTAAATGGCCGGGAACTGCCTGTCCCGGTGGACATCGAGTCCCAGGAGTACGGTCTCGGCACTCCGTCCCGCTTTCCGGCAGGTGAAGTCCTCGAGTGGCGAGGGTGCGAGCTGGGAGGATATCGCAATTTCAGCAATGAGTTCATCCTCGAATATCGAGCTACTGGTGGGAGCTCATTCCAGCAGGCGCAGGGATTTGGCTTTTATACGACCTTCGGCATCGTAAAGCCGCCGGCCCCCATGGGTTCTTCTCCCGTGGTTGTTGCCCCGGCGACAGCTCCGGAAAAGAGCCAGATCCGGACTGAAGACATCGGTAAAAGTGAAATCATTTTAGGACGATTGGGGGTTCCCGTCGGGAGCGTGGCAACGGTCACTGCCACCTATGATCCTGAATTTCAGACAGCTTTCCCCGCCAAGGTAATCCGCGTGACCAAAGTGAATGGAAAGGAATTGTCGGCTCCGGTGGACATTGGGGCGGCGGTTTTCTTGTGGGATCCGCCGCTGGAATTACCGTTGGGTAAGGCCTTCGAGTGCCGCGGTAGCGAAACGGGGGTGTATGGCCCCATCAGTCCGGACTTCTACCGGGAATATCTGCAGGCGGGAGGAAAGTCAGAGCCGCCGAAGACAGCTCCCGGCTTCCATACCTCTTTTCAACTTATCGCGTATTCCATCAAGTAGAGAGGGGGCGTTCTCTCGTGGCGCGGTCAATCACACCGAGCCGCCCCCGGCCATGTGGCGGAGCAGGCGCTGGTTGAACTCATCCGCCATGTTGTAGCCCAGGCGGCGGAGCTGCTGGTCGAGCGCGGCGATCGCCACCATGCGGGCGGTATCGCGGCCCGGGGCAACCGGGACTTCCACGTGCGGGACCTGCTGGCCCAGGATTTCGAAGGATTTCGGCTGCAGGCCCAGGCGGTCGACCTCGTTCTGGTCGGCATGGGCGGTTAGAGTGACCACCAGGTCGAGGCGTTTTTCCGGGCGGATCGAGGCGAGGCCGTAGAGGTTGGCGACATTGACGATGCCGATGCCGCGGATTTCCAGGTAGCCGCGCGACAGGGCGGGGGCGGAGGCGGTCAGCTCGCCGCCCGCGTATTTCACCCTCACCATGTCATCGGCGACCAGTGCGCCGCCGCGCTCGATCAGGCCGACGGCGGTTTCGCTCTTGCCGGTGCCGCTCTTGCCCATGATCAGGACGCCGATGCCGCGCAGGTCGACCATGCAACCGTGCAGGGTCACGCTGGGCGCGAACTCGTTTTCCAGCCGCAGGGTGGCGGTGTTCAGGAACTTCATGGTCACCAGCATGGTGCCGAAAACCGGGATGCGGTGCTCCGCGGCGATGGCCATCAGCTCATCGCTCAGACGGCCGCCGCGGGAGACGACGATGCCGGGGATCTCCCGCTCGCACATGCGGCGAAAGCGTTCCGCGCTCATGTGCGGGGTGAGCTTTTTCAGGTAGGACATCTCCGAGTTGCCCAGCACCTGCAGACGTTTCTTGGCGAAGTAGCTGAAAAAGCCGGCCAGCGCGAGGCCCGGACGGTTCGGCGCCGGTTCGCTGATCGGTCGCTCGAAGCCGTGCTTCTCCCCGTGCAGGGTCAGGGACAGCGCCGTCGCGTGGCGCTCGAAAAATTCTCCGATGGTGATCGAGGCCGTCTGCTTGACGCGGGGTGTCATCTCCTTTTCAGCCTAGTCGTTTCCGCCCGCGGCTGGCGATGGGAAAAGCTGCCCGCGGCAAGTCGCCGCAGGTTCAGAACTGGGTGGCGATGCCGAGCGAAACGACATCGGCGGACGCGCTGGCCTTGCCGTGGAAGAAGCCGGTGGCGGCGGTGCCTTCGTTGATCCGGACATCATCCGCAAAAATGTGGGTGTAGCCCGCGTCGAGCTTCCAGTTTTCCAGAAACTGCCAGCTGATGCCGGTGGAGAGCCAGAAGCGGTCGGAATCCGGGATGCGCAGGGTCAGGCGCGAGTCCGGCACCGGGCTCTGGTCCCAGGCGAGGCCCGCGCGCCAGGTCAGGGTCGGGGTCGCCCGCCAGGTGGTGCCGAGCGAAATGCGCCAGGCGTCATCCCACTGCTCCTGCACGGCGGTCGGCTGGACCGGGGCGCTGGGGATGATGGGGGCGAGCTGCTTGAACTTGCTCCAGTTCGTCCAAACCACGTCGCCATGGATCGACCAGTCGCCCATTTCGTGGACGGCGCTGAATTCCACGCTGTCCGGCAGCTCCACATCGAGGGTGGTGAAGCCGTTGAAAATGGGGACCACCGAGACCGCGCGGCCTTCCAGGGTGAGATCGACCGACGAGCGGTAGGCGAGGCCGAAGCGGGTGCAGGCATTCGGCTCATAGAGCACGCCGAAATTATAGCCGTAGCCCCAGTCATTGCCGCCGATGTCGAGCAGCGGTTGCGTATTGGGCAGAGTGGAGTTCAGCTTGCCATCGGCGCGCTGGGCGTCGAAGCCGGCGCCGATCGACCACTGCTCATTGATCCGCCAAGCCAGGGAGGGATTGAGATTGATCGTGGTCAGCTCGCTGAAGTCGCCATCGCTGCGGGCGCTGAAGGACACCGGGTAGTTGGTGCGCAGGCCGTAGGTGGTGTAGGCGCCGAAGCCGAGCGACAGGCTGTCGGTGATTTTCCCCGCCGCGTAGAAATAGGGCACGTAGGCCTCCTTGGCGACATTGCCGGCGTAGGCCGGGATCGGGCCGGTCGCACCGGCCGGGGTGAAACGCCCGGCGACCTCGACGTGGCCCAGGATCGCGCTGCCGCCGACGGCAAAGGACCAGCGATCCTTCAGCAAAAGCATCGCGGCCGGGTTCGAGGCAATCACCGAGGCGTCATCGGCGATCGCGGCCTCGCCGGAAAACGCCCGCCCGGCGCCGGTGGCGGAGCGCTCCTGAAGCTGGAAGCCGGCCGCGAGGCTGGGGCAGGCCGAAGCGACGAGAAAAACCGGGGCGAGGAAGCGGTGAAGTTTCATGGCGTCGATCCGCGGAACGGTTTCCGCAGATAGACCGTCAGGCTGACCGGAAAGTAAACTTCAGGCAAGATCTCTCAGCGACACCATCGCGCGTGCTGCCGATGAGCCGCCGGCCCCGGGTGGGAATCTCACTCCGGCAGGGTGATCTGGTGGGTCTGTCCCTCGGGGAGGGTCGTGTCGGAGATGACCTTCCAGTTGGTGTCGTAGACGAGGACCTGGATACCATCGGCGACCCGGCTGACGGAGACGGTGTGGGCGCAGCCATGGTCATGCATCTGTTTCAGCGTCATGATAGGCCAGCTGGCGGGCAGATGCGGAGTGATGTCGAAGCTTTTGAGACCGGTCGGGCGGATGCCCAGCAGGCCTTCGATAAAGACGCGCATGTAGAGGCAGCTCTCGCCGGAGAGTTGGGATTTCGCCCCCTCCGGGTAGGCCTCCACGGCATAGGGCACGTGGTCGCCCAGCAGGCGGCGGCGGGTGTATCCGGCGAGGTGATCGAGCCCGCGCTGAGTGTCGCCCGCGATGAAGGTGGCGCGCAGGGCAAAGAGGGTCGAGCGGTCCCAGAAGGTCTTGTCCTGGGCGTCGGTGCGCAGGCCGTCGGCGGTCCAGAGGTCCGGGGAATACAGGGCATCCAGCGTGCCGGGGGCGCGGTCGAGAATCCCGTAGGCCAGCGGCAGGCAGATCCAGGCGCGCAGGTTTTCCAGCCCGTCGTGGTAGCGGTAGGTGTCGAAGCCGGAGATCTTGGCGGCGAAGACCTTGTCGATCGCCGCGCGCAGATCGGCGGCGCGCTTCTGATAGGTTTCCACACGCTCCGCCGGCAGGCCTAGGTCGCGGGCCAGCATCGCCGCGGAGACCAGCGCGTCATAGGTGAGCGAGGAGGTGGCGAGATTGGTCTTCCCGAAGGAGAAGCGGCCTTCCAGCTCGTCGCTCCTGGAAGCGATCACGCCATCGGCGGTCTTCTGTCGTTCGCAGTATTCCAGGCACCACTCGATCAGCGGCCAGAGTTCGCGGGCCAGGGCCGGGTCGCCGCTGGCGAGCGCGAAACGGGCGGCTCCCTGCGCGACCATGGCCGCATCGCCGCGATCGCCCGCGCCGTCCCAGGTCCCGCGGCCTTCGGCGACGATGGAGGAGGGCAGTGGCTTGAACTCCGGGTTCATGTACTTTGCCAGCCAGAGATAGGCATTGCGGGAGGCCTCCATGCCGGCGGGGTCGCCGAGGTAGGCGTGCAAGGGGGCCATGTACTCCGCGTTGTCATTGCACCAGAGGGCGGCGTTGTAGTTGTTGTAGCCGCCCGGTCCCTGCAGCAGGCCGCCGCGGGTGGCGGCGATCGACTCGACGCTGCGGAGCTTGGCCATCGCGAACATGCGGTTGAGCGCCTCGTCCGGAGTGAACAGCGCGAGGTTCGAGTTCAGCCGGGCGGCCAGCGTTTGGCGGGCGGCCCACTCCGTGTCGATGTCCGGGAAAACGGGGGCGTCGGCAGGAGTGTCGCCATTGGCATCCTCACGGGCGGAAAAGACCAGTCCGGCGGTGAGGTGTTCGCCCGGCGCCAGGGTGAACGTGCCGGTGCCGATCCACTCGGTTCGGGTGATGTGGGCGGCCCATTTGCCCTGATCGGCCGCGATCTTGTTCTCCCAGGCGCTGCGCGGAATCGTGAGTACGAGTGGCTTGGTGTCGCAGTTGATGAATTCCCAGCGTTCGATCAGTGCGGGCAGATCGGTTGAAGGGAAAACGCTGCGATGGATTTCAAGCGTTCCGGATTTGCCCTCGAACTCCAGTCCTCCGCGGATGGCCACCTGGCTTATGCTCCACGGAGCCAGAGGGGCACCGTCGACCAGGGGCAGGGGATCGTCCTTTGAGTTGAACTCGACCGACAGGCTGGAGTGGGTGTCGTCACGCACCGAGCGGAGCATGGGAAAGCGGACGCGCCGGTTCAATGAAGGCATTCCCGGCTGCCGCGCGACCTTCCACTCGACGATGGCATCGACCGCCCGGCCGCCCATTTCCAGGTGGTCGGAGTACTCGTCCTGCCCCAATGGCAGGAGCAGGTCCCTGTAGGACCAGATTCCGGTCGCCGGGTCCGGGAAGACTTTCCAGTGATCCGCGCCCTGGAGGCAGGGGGTGATGGCGGCGAGCAAGAGAAGCGTGGGAAAGAGAGGGATCTTCATGGGCTGGGAAGAAAGACGCGGGGCGGCAGCTTTTCATTCACGATGGCTGCAGGATGCCGCTATCTGAACAGAAATGCGCAATTTCACGAGCCTCCGATTTCTGCTCCTTAATGTCGTCTTAACCCACCCTGCGCTAGAGTGCTCCCATCGATGGTTTCCCATCAAGTCCCGCCAGGGGATTTACGGGAAGTCCGCCTGGCCGGGATCTGGTTACCCGGCGGAGGAGCAGGCGGACTTCTGTTTTTTTCAGATAGGTCCTCAGGCAATCAGACTTGGGATGACCTTGGTGCCGGGCTGGGTGATGTTGGTGAAGCGTTGGTTCGCCCCCTGATAGGGATAGGTGAATTTCTCGTGATCGAAGCCCAGCAATTGCAGGACGGTGGCGTGGAGGTCGTGCACGCCGACCTTGTCCTTGACGATCTCGTAGCCGATCGGGTCGGTCTCGCCATGGGAAAGGCCGCCCTTCACGCCGCCACCGGCCATCCACATGGTGAAGGCGCCGGGATGGTGATCGCGGCCGACGAAGGCGCCATTCACTCCGCCGCGGTTCTCCTTCATCGGGGTGCGGCCGAATTCGCCGCCCCAGATGACCAGCGTCTCATCGAGCAGGCCGCGCTGCTTGAGATCCTTCAAGAGGGCGGCGATCGGCTGGTCGGTCTGCTGGCATTTGTTGGCAAAGGCCGTTTTCAGATCATCGCCAGGACTGGTGCCGTGTGAGTCCCAGCCCCAGTCAAAGAGCTGGATGAAACGCACCCCGCGCTCCGCCAGGCGGCGGGCCAGCAGGCAGTTGTTGGCGAAGGATTCCTCGCCCGGCCGGGTCCCATACATCTGGTGGATCTCCGCCGGCTCCCGGCTGATGTCGAAGGCGTCCGAGGCGTGGATCTGCATCCGGTAGGCCATCTCGTACTGGGCGATGCGGGTGAGGGTTTCCGGGTCGCCCGCCTCGGTGGCGATCTTTTGATCGATACGGGAGATCGCATCGAGCGTGCGGCGGCGCAGCGAACCGGAGACGCCTTCGGGATTGGCCAGGAACAGCACCGGGTCGCCCTTTGAGCGGCACTGGACGCCCTGGTAGATCGATGGCAGGTAGCCGGAGCCCCAGATGGATTTTCCCGCATCCGGGTTGTTGCCGCCGGAGGTCAGCACCATGAAGCCCGGCAGGTTGGCGTTTTCGGAGCCCAGGCCGTAGGTCGCCCACGCGCCCATCGATGGCAGGCCCAGCCGCTGCTCGCCGGTGTGCATCATCAGCTGGGCGGGGGCGTGGTTGAACTGGGTGGTGTGCATCGATTTCACCACGCACAGCTCATCGATCATCGTTTCCAGATGC
>JAQGPE010000295.1 GCA_028293225.1 Akkermansiaceae bacterium
TGGCGTGCAGCAGGGCCTTGCGGTCGTGACCGGCCAGCTTGGCCTCTTGGCAAATGACCAGCCCGTAGTCGGTGGCCAGGCCGATCAGGATCTCCGCGGAACTGAGCGCGATGATGCTAAGCTGCCCATACATCCAGCCCGCCACTCCCAGCGCGACCACAAACACCAGGGTCAGAATGACCGTCAGCCCAAGCAGCAGCGTCAGGCGCCGCTGCATCCACCAGAACAGGATCGCGATCAGCGTCAGCGTGATCCCGATGGTGCCATTCATATCGTATTCCATCGCCGTGCCGATCTCCGAGGAGAATACCGGCTGGCCGGTCATGGTGACGGTGAAGCCCTTGCCGCCCTCGGTGCCATTCCAGTGGGAGATCGACTGCCGCAGCGTCTTGAGCCAATCGGCCGCCTCGCGGTAGCCGCTGACGGAGTGCGGCGCTTCCGCGAAAACGAGGTGCGCGGTCCCATCCTGGCTGAGGAATCCGCCGCCGGTGCTGCTGGCGGACTCGATCAGGGAGGTCACCGCGGGATGCCCGAGAAACCCATAGGGATCGTGGGCCTGCATGACCATGTCCGGCCCCAGGTCCGCCGTGGAAATGCGCTCAAGCGCCTCCTTCAGCGTCTGTTCCGATGTCCCCGGAGCAAGCCGGGCGGCAAATTCCCTGACCTGCTGCGGATCGCCATTCAACCACAGGTAAGCCAGCAGATCGCTGAGTTGCCTGGCATCTTCCGGATCGTCCGAGCCTGGCCGCAGCCGCGGCTGCCAGCGCGCTTCCCGGACCACGCCGTCCTTTTTCAACTGAGCGGCCAGCGATTCCGCGGCTTCAGCGAGCGGCCGCTCCTGCCCGCTCAGATCCTGCAGCACCAGCACCGCTTCGTCATCGCGGTCGAAAACCTTGAGGAAATCCTTCAGGCCGCGGACCTCGGGCATGTCCGGGGGCAGCATCGACAGGATATCGGTATCGAAGCGCAGCCGGGTCAGCCCCATCGCAGCGACGAGAATTCCTGCGACGATCAGGATCTGAAGCCACCATTTCCGCATTCACCGCACCCTTCCCGGAACCGGCCCCGGGGCCAAGTGCGATTTCCGCGGTGGTCACAAATCCGTCGCCGCGGCGTGCCGGTCTTGATCCCGGCCGCCGGTGCGCCTAATTTCCGGCGCTCCCGGGCAAACGGAGCGGTCCTCCTTTTATGAGCAACTCCGACGACGAGAAACGCCTGGCCGCGGCCGCCGCCGTGGCATGGGTCAAGGACGGCATGGTGGTGGGACTCGGCACCGGCTCGACCGCGACCCACGCCATCACCCTGCTCGGCAAGCTCTGCCGCGAGGGCCTTTCCATCCGGGGCATCCCGACCTCCAGCCGCAGCGCCGCGCTGGCCTGGGAAGTGGGCATCCCGCTCGTCGAACTCGAGCGCGCCGGTCAGATCGACGTGACCATCGACGGCGCCGACGAATTCGATCCGCACCTGAATCTCCTCAAGGGCGGTGGCGGCGCGCTGCTGCGCGAGAAGATCGTCGCCTCCTGCTCGAAGAAAGTCGTGATCGTCGCGGACTCCAGCAAACAGGTGCCGGTGCTGGGCAAATTCCCGCTTCCCGTGGAAGTGCTGCCCTTTGCCGCCCAGGCGATCGCCCAGCGGCTGCGGGAAGAACACGACATCGAGGTGGTCCTTCGCGAGGGACCGGAAGGCCTGTTTTTATCCGACCAGGCCAACTGGATTGCCGACTGTCATTTCGGAGCGATTCCGGATCCGTCCGCGCTCGGAGTCTATCTTTCTTCGATCCCCGGCGTGCTCGGGCACGGCCTGTTCACCGGTCTGGCCAGCGTCCTGCTGGTCGCTCAGGACGGTGCGGTGCGGGAAATTTATCCCGGCGTCTGAAATCGCAGCGGGTTGCGCGGTTTCTTTTCGTCGCGTATCGCCATGGATGTTTCTCCGCATCCTGCCCGGCCTCTTGGTCGCTCTCTGCACGCTTTCACCCGCCCTCGCTGAGCTGAAGCCGCTCGACGCCAGGCTTGCGGACTATCCCTATCCGCACCCCGTCAAGATGCGGGCCTTTCAGGATCAGGGCCAGAGCCTGGAGATGGCCTACATGGACGTGATGCCAGAGAAGCCCAACGGCCGGACCGTCCTGCTCCTTCACGGTAAGAATTTCTCCGGCGCGTATTGGGAAACCACCGCCAAGGTGCTGCTGGAGAAAGGCTACCGGGTGGTGATGCCGGACCAGCTCGGGTTCGGGAAATCCAGCAAACCGACCGGATTCCAATACACCTTTCAGGATCTTGCCACTCAAACGAAAGGCGTTCTGGACGACCTGAAGCTGGAGAAAGTCACGGTCGTGGGCCACTCCATGGGCGGCATGGTGGCCGTCCGCTTCGCCCTGATGTTCCCGGAACGCGTGGAGAAACTCGCTCTCGTGAACCCGCTGGGGCTGGAAGACTGGAAGCGCATGACGCCCTATCAGCCCGTCGACCAGGCCTACGCGGCGGAGATAAAAAAGGGACCGGACCAGATCCGCGACTACATGAAGATCGCCTATTTCGACGGCAAATGGCAGCCGGAATACGAACCGCTGATCGAGCTCCAGGCCGGCTGGGCGCTGGGGCCCGACCGCGAAACCATGGCGCGGGTGTCAGCCCTGACCTCGGAGATGATCTTCACCCAGCCGGTGGTCTACGAATTTCCCGATCTGAAGGTCCCGGCGCTGCTGATCATCGGCGACCGGGATCGGACCGCGATCGGCAAGGCTCAGGCCAGTCCGGAAATGGCGGCGAAAATGGGGCAGTATCAGACGCTCGGGCAAAAAGCGGCGGACACGATTCCCGGCGCGAAACTCGTGGTAATCCATGGCGCCGGGCACG
>JAQGPE010000311.1 GCA_028293225.1 Akkermansiaceae bacterium
CGCGACACACGCCCCGTCTTCCGATAGGCCGCCCCGTCCTTCCGGGGTCATCAATTTTCCCATCTCCAGGTCACTCACCAGCTTGTCCATTTCATCGCGGAGCAGGATGCCCTTTGCGTCGGAGAAACTCAGCGCCGCCAGCGTCACCATCCGCGCCGCTTTTGCCTGCGGACCTTCCGCCGCGAAGCGATCGACCAGCCGGCTCAGCCGCGCCTCTCGGGTTTCTTTCTGCGCAGCAGCTTCCTTCGCATCGACCAGGGAGGAAATCACGCACTCCATCCGGAAGCGCTGCTCACGATCGGGGATGGTTTCCAGCCAGCCCGGCAGCCCGGTCTCGATCTCGCGGGTGAACTTCGGCGGCACAAAGACCTTCAGCAGCCCCTCAATGAAATAGTTCCCCGCCTTCACCAGGTACTCGTCCGGCCCCGCGATCAGTCCGGCGGCGAGGCCTCCCTGGCCCGCCTGCCACAGCTTGAGCGCCATTTCCAGTCTGCCGTGGACCTCGGCCCCGGCCGCTTTCACGGCCGCCGCGATCTCCCCGGGATTGCCTCCCTTCATGGCCAGATTCAGCCGCACCCTGTCGAGCGTCTTACGGGACTCCGCATCCATTTCACCACCCTCTTCCGTCGCAAGACGTGAGGTGCGCAGCTTGGTCGAGAGGTTTACCGCATCCTCCTTGGAGAGGCTTGAGTAGTCGGTCAGCTCCGACAGATATTGGATCGTCCGACGTCCCGCCAGGTTGCGCTTCGGCGAGATGAAATCGCTCATGGTCTTCGCCATCGCCTTCACCGTCTCCGGCCGGTCATACTTGTCATGACTGCTGGAATCGACCGACTGGGTCAGGGCGGAAGCCCTCTCGATCGCGGCCAGTTCCGGCGCGCTGGTGAGCCGCTGGGTCCGGACTCGCAGGTCCTCCGTCTGCTGCGCGTCCAGCCGGCTGTGGTCGCTGGTCAGGATCACGATCACCATGGCATCCGCCAGCAGCGGGTGCAGCGGCCCCAGGGTGGAGTCGGCCCACTTCACCGCGGCATGCCGGTCATTCCAGTACTCCTGAAACTGATAGTTGGTGAAGCACTGGTAGAGAGCATAGGCCGCCAGCACCGGCCGGGCTTCCTCCGGTGTCTCCTTCGCGGTCGCCTGGAAAAAACGCACCAGCTTCCGGATGTTATCGGTCTGGAAGAGATACTGCTCGGGCACCTCCTCCATCACCTGCGGAAAGGCCGCGTAGCGTTTGGAAAAAGCGCGCCCCAGGCTGGTCTCCCAGGTCCCCAGGTTTTCGCTGACCGGGTCCCGGTCGATCTTCGCTAAAAACTGCATCAGGGCCGGAAAGGTCACCGCCGTCTCGGCCAGGTCCTGCAGCAG
Organism: Akkermansiaceae bacterium; assembly: GCA_028293225.1. Taxonomy (GTDB): domain Bacteria; phylum Verrucomicrobiota; class Verrucomicrobiia; order Verrucomicrobiales; family Akkermansiaceae; genus Haloferula. The sequence continues at coordinate 1,363 of JAQGPE010000311.1, forward strand.
GGAAGAGTGCAGTTGTTCCAGTGTGGCCGGATCCGGAGTTCCCGCCGCCTTCATCTCCTGGTCCACATGCTTCAGAAAGCTCGCCCACAGGGTCGCCGCGAACGCAGGATCTTTCAGGATAAGCTGGATCGCCAGCCCGCTGGCCTTCTCCTGCGCCCGTTCCCCATCTTTGGGCCAGCGGGTTTTTCCGCTGATCAGCCCCTCGGCCTCGATCTGGGTGCTGTCCTTCTCTTCCTGCTGCCGCTGCTGCTTTTCAGGCGCTTGATCCGGCTTTCCGGTGACGGCGGCCGGCCACGCGAGCAAGGCCGCGGCGATGAAAGCAGGATGGATCTTCATTCCGCGAGAATCCTTCATTTGGACAACCCCGCAATCTGAAACCATGGCCCGGCAGGCGAGGGGCCGTCAGGCCTTGCGCATCCCACAATGGCGGCGCCGCGGACTTTTCGGCAGCCTATCGCGATGCGTCCGCCGCCTCGCTCGATTTTCTCCCCGCCTGCCTCCCGGCTGCGCCCTCAGCGAAATCCGCGGTTCCGCTCCGGACCTCACCCAAAAACCCGGGCTCTTAAAAACCCTGGCCAACCTCACCCACCCAAAATCCGCAAATCCGGCCATCCGAAAATCGGTGATCCCCTGGCCGGCCTCACCCAAGTTCCCCGAACTCGCGAAGACCCTGCCAAACCTCACCCACCGCTGCCTTTCATCTGCGTCTTCAGCGAAATCGGCGGTTCCACCCCGACCCTCACCCCAAAGCCCGCACCTCCAAAGACCCTGTCCAACCTCACCCAGCGCCGGCCACCGGTTCCCTGATTCGCGTCCATTGGCGTCCATTCGCGGTTGATTTCCCCCGTCTCCCAGCCCTTCCCTCCCAGTCTTTTCCCTTGCCAAGCCGCCTCTGGCCCCCTATTCCGCCTGCCCCTTCCTGCACCGCCGCCCAACCACGGGAGATCGAGGGGAACAACGCGGTGGATCTTCCAAAAATCGCCCGGCCTGAATCAAGGCGGGACACCCTGCAATTCAATGATCAACGAACTCATCTCCGACATGGTGGACGCCGGCGTCCACTACGGTCACCAGACCAAGAAGTGGAATCCAAAGATGAAGCCTTACCTGATGAAGGACAAGGGCGGCATCTACATCATCAACCTCGAGCAGACGGTGAAGTGCCTGGACAAGGCTTCCGCCTTCCTTTCCGACCTCGCGGGCAAGAACAAGAAGATCCTCTTCGTCGGCTGCAAGCGCCAGGCCCAGGACGCCATCCGCGAAGCCGCGGAAGCCACCGGCCAATATTACGTCAACCACCGCTGGCTCGGTGGCATGCTCACCAACATGGCCACGGTGAAGAAGTCCATCGAGCGCCTGCGCTGGCTGGAAACCATCGAAAAGCAGCCTGAGTTCAAGGCCATGTCCAAGAAGGAACTCGCCGCCCTCGGCCGCGAACGCGAGAAGCTCCTGCGCAACCTGCGCGGCATCCGCAACCTCGAAGGCAACCCGGACGCCATCGTGATCGTTGACTCCGCCCGCGAGTCGATCGCCATCGCCGAAGCCCGCCGCCTGAACATCCCGATCGTCGCTCTCGTCGATACCAACGCCAACCCGTCCGTCGTCAACGACCCGATCCCGGGCAACGACGACGCCGTCCGCGCCCTCCGCATCATCCTCCAGAACCTGGTGGACGCGATCGTGGCCGCCAAGAAGGGCTGATCCGTCACCTTTTCACGGCTGCGGTCCCTTTCCAGGCGCCGCAGCTTCTTTTTTCCCCACCACCAACATTTTCCCAGCTATGGCAACGATCACCGCTTCCCTCGTCAAGGAACTCCGCGAAAAGACCAACGTCGGCATGATGGAGTGCAAGAAGGCTCTCCAGGAAACCGACGGCGACATGGACGCCGCCGTGAAATACCTCCGCGAGCGCGGCATCATGAAGGCTGAAGGCAAGGCCGACCGCGAAGCCTCCGAAGGCATCATCGCCGCCCGCCTTTCCGCCGACGGCAAGTCCGGCATCCTGGCCGAAGTGAACTGCGAGACCGACTTCGTCTCCCGCAACGACGGCTTCGTCGCCTTCGTGAACGAGATCGTCGACGCTCTCGCCGCCTCCGGCGCGAAGAACCTCGAAGAAGCCCTCGCCGTGAAACTCGGTCAAGGCACGGTCGATGAGTTCGTGAAGTCCAAGGTCCTCGAACTCGGCGAAAACATCCGCCTCCGCAAGTTCGAGCGCTTCGAACTCTCCGACCACGGCACCATCGCCCAGTACATCCACATGGGTGGCAAGGTCGGCGTGCTTCTCGAAGTCGGCGCCGAAAGCGGCGAAACCGCTGCCAAGGAAGAATTCCGCGACCTGGTCAAGGACGTCACCCTGCACATCGCCGCCTCCGCTCCCCGTGGTCTCAGCCGCGAGGACATCCCTGCCGAAGTCGTTGACGCCGAGCGCGAAATTTACCGCGCCCGCCTCATCGAGCAGGGCAAGCCGGAGAACATCATCGAAAACATCCTCAAGGGCCAGGTCAGCAAGTTCTATGCTGAAACGATCCTCACCGAGCAGGCTTTCGTGAAGGACCCCGACACCACCGTCGGCAAGCTGGTCGAGTCGAAGGGCAAGGAAGTGGGCGACAAGCTCGCCATCCGCCGCTTCGTCCGCTTCGGCCTCGGCGAATAAGGCCGGGCTCCGGTCCCTCCTGAGTGACCGGCTGACCGGGTATCTTCAAAAAGACCTGCCGGGAACGGCAGGTCTTTTTATTGCACAGGGCGTGAAACTGCGGAGTGCCGCGGGCCGCGGGAAAGGAAGCCCCCCGGGTCAGTAGCTTGTGCTGATAGAAAAGTTAGAGTTGTCATCAAAGATACTTGATTTTTTAAAAATAGCCTTCTTCATGGAGGTCGGATGCCCCCCGCGTTCCCCCCATACCTGATGGCAGGTGCCCTGGCCTGTGCCGTCGTGTCAATCTTCGCCCTTTTGGCGAGGTGGGGGAAACGCAGTCTGCGATGTCCGGCCGGGTGGGCGGCCGCCTCCTCGAAAGAGCCGCCGCCGGATGTCCTCGCAGAACTCTCGCCGTGGCTGGCCCGGCTGGCTCACTTCGGCTTCCGTTCCGTCCTTCTCCAGCGCTCACTGAGCGCCGCCCACGCCGAGGGCTATCGCTGGTTGCTGGTCAACGAATCCGAACGGACCTTCGCCACGCTCGACCGGCTGATCGCCGCCAGCGGCAGCACCTATCCGCAGGTCGAGCTGACCTTCTTCACCTCCGAGCCCACCGGAACGCTCCACGTCACGGCGGATCGCCGCGGTTTCCGGCATTTTCCCTTCTATTGGTCGCTCATTCAGAAGCGTTTCCGCAAGGTGGAGACCCAGTGGCGGGAGCATCTGGATGCTCTCCCGGCACTGGAGCGCCGCCATTTGCCCGCCGCCGGAACGCTGGCCTCTCTCCTGGCTTCCGATGAGTCCGCCCGCCACGCCGCCTATCTCGAAGGAGGCGGCTATGTGGCCACCGACGGCCAGGTCCTGAAACCCCGCCTGCGCCTGCTGCCCCGCCTCGTCGGGGATCTTTTCCGCGGCGGCAGCCGGTCCCGCCTGTCCCGTCGCGACGTCTCCCTGCCGGATCGCCGCGGGCTGGAGGCTCCCCCGCCGCCGGTGTCGATCGAGGAGGCCGTCGAGCGCGATCTCAGCCGCTACCGCAGCCTCTCCTCCACTCACCGCCCAGGGGATTTCATCCGCCGCTGGGTCATGGTCGCCACCACGCTGGCTGCCCTCACGCTGCTCTTCGGCCGCGACCGGCCGCAGCAGACGCTCATCACCGTCGCCGGCCTGTGCGCGATCCATGAGTTCGGCCACTGGCTGGCCATGCGCCTGCTGCGTTTCCGCGGCCTGTATCCGGTCTTCATTCCCTTTTCCGGTGACATCGATCGCGCCCGCAAGCTGCATGCCCCGGCATGGCAGCATCTCGCGGTCCTGCTGGCGGGTCCGCTGCCAGGCCTGCTGTTCGGGTTGGGGGTGTTTGCCAGGGTGTTGATGCATCACGAGATTCCGGCCTGGCTGCTGGATGCCGCCGGCCTTTCCCTCGTGCTGAATGGCTTCCACCTGCTGCCCTTCCTGCCCCTGGACGGCGGGCGCATCGCCGACCTGCTTTTCTTCCGCGATCTGCCATGGCTGCGGCCCGTTTTCACGATCTTTTCCGGCCTGGCGGCGCTGACCGGCTCGCTGGCGCTGAAATCCCGCCTCATGCGCCAGGTGGCCTTCACGCTCTTCGGTAGTCTGATCTGGGATCTCCGCACCATCGAAGTGGTCCGCGGCGCCCGCAAGATCGCCTGGGCCGGCGAGCTGAGCGACGAGGACGAGGCTCTGCGCCGCGCCTTCCGCAGTGTCCGCGAGGAGGGCAATTCCAGCTTCGTCGGCAGCTACGGCTGGCACTACAAGGTCGACGCCATGCTCGCGGAGGTCCTGCGCCGCCGCCCGCGTTTTGGCACCCGTCTGCTGGGAGGCGGCCTCTACGTTACGGCCGGTCTTCTGCCGCTGGCGGCGGTGGCTGCCCTGGCGATTCTCCCGGTGGCTCCGCTCAGCGTTCATCACGATGAGCCGGATCTGGTGAAACAGTTCCGCGATGTTTTTCCCGTCGAGGGCGACGCGGCGGTCAATCCCTCGCCGATTGCCGAACTGGACCACCTGACCCAGCAATTGCGCACTCATGGCGCACCGCTGTCCGATATTTCGCATGAAGAGGCCCGCCGTCAGGTGGCCGGGCGGATCCTGCCGGTCATTTCCGAGCCTCTCGACAAACTCAATTGGGCCGACGCGGGCATCATGCTCCGGCGCGGCGAACTGGCCTCTGCGACCGTCTCGCTGTGGCTGGAGGTGCTCTCGGGCCAGATGGAAGCCGCCTGCGTGGGCGGTCGCGACGAGGAGGCGGTCCGCCGCTCGGAAGTGATTCTGCATGCCGTGGCCATGATCGAGCCGTCGCCGTCCTTGGCCGACCGCGAACGCTGCCAGGATGCCGAGCAGCGCGCGCTGGCGGTCATCGAGCAGGAAAGCGCCGCCGGGCAGATCGAGCTCAAGCGCCTTCGCGCCATCGGCGACCGCATCAATCTCCTCAACAAGGAGCCCCTCCCTGAGGTGGACAACTACCTGCTGGTCCAGGCCTGGGTTCAGCAGCGCCAGGCCGAAGCCCTGCGCAAACTGAAGGACAGCCCGAAGTGGGACA
>JAQGPE010000370.1 GCA_028293225.1 Akkermansiaceae bacterium
ATATGCTCGGCGAACCAGCCCTGGTCGCGGGCCATGACCGAGGCGATACGCAGGGCCAGGCACTTCTTGCCAAGCAGGGCGTTGCCGCCGTAGCCGGAACCGTAGGACCAGATCTCCCGGGTTTCGGGAAAGTGGGCGATGTATTTATCGTCATTGCACGGCCAGGCCACGTCCGGCTCGCCCGGGGCGAGTGGTGCGCCGACGGAGTGGCGGCAGGGAATGAAGTAGCCGTGGCCATCGCGGCGGTGCGGCGTTTCTCCGGCGGCTTCGGCTTCCAGGCGCTCCAGCACGTCGCTGCCCATGTGGGCCATGATGCGCATGTTCACCACCACGTAGGGGCTGTCGGTGACCTGCACGCCGATCTTCGCCAGGGGGGAATCCAGCGGACCCATGCAGAAGGGGATCACATACATGGTCCGGCCGCGCATGCTGCCGCGGAATTTTTCCGTGAGAGTGGCCTTCATTTCGCGTGGCTCCACCCAGTGGTTGGTGGGGCCGGCGAGGTTCTTGCGGCGGGCGCAGATGAAAGTGCGGTTTTCCACGCGGGCCACATCCGACGGCGCGGAGCGGGCGAGGAAGCTGTTGGGGCGCTTGGCCGGGTCGAGCCGGATGAAGGTGCCCTTTTCGACCATGAGCTGGCTGAGCCGCCCGGATTCTTCCAGAGATCCGTCGCACCACTCCACCGAGTCGGGCTGGCAGAGTGCGGTCATCTCCTCGATCCAGGCGATGAGGCCGGTGTGGCGGGTGGGAAACTTCATGGGCGGGGAGGATGAAAGACAAAGCCGGGGGGAAGGGCAATCTCCGCGCGGCGGAAAGGAGCGGGCTAAACCACGGCCGGGGCAGATTCTTCCGGCGGGGCGGGCCGGTGGCCGCGCCAGTCGAGGAAGCTCCGGACCAGCAGGCCGATGAGGATCGCGGCGGCCGCGAACACACAAAGCGGCCCCAGGATCCAGCCGGCGCGATTGTAGAAAGTCCGGTGGGTTTCGCGGTCGATGTCGCCGATCAGCTGGCCCTCCCGCATCAGCGGGATCACCTCCGGTGTGACATTGCCATGGGGATCGACGATCTGGGTTTTTCCGGAGGTGGAGGAAACGACGATCCAGCGGCCGTTTTCCGCAGCGCGATGGAGAACGAACACCGCGTGCTGCAGGTGCTGCCGCTGCGACCACTCCATCGAGTCCATGCTGGGAACCAGCAGGAATTCCGCGCCGTCGCGGACGGCTTGCCGATCCACGCTTTCGTAGTCGTTGTCGAAGCAGATCGGGGTGGCGATCCTGCCGAAGGGGGTGGGGATCACAGAGGCGATCTTGCCAGGCACGCCGTCGTTCATCATGTGAACGGGGCGGTTTTTCACGTGGGTGCCGAAGATTTCGCTGCGCCCGATGCTCAGGGCCGTGTTCTCGGATTTTCCGTCTGGACGAATGACCGGGTTGGCCAGCACCAGCAGCTGCGCCCCTTTTTCCGTCATCATGTTGCGGATCTTTTCGAGGGCCTCCGGATGATTGCGGACGTCATCGGCAAGCGCGTATTCCGGCCAGACGATCGCATCGACCTGGCCGGGGATGGAGGCGCTGAGCTTGAGGTTGGTGTCCAGGTCCTGGGCTTCGGTCTGGATCGCACCCACGCGGATCGGATTCACCGGCTTCACCACCCCGGGCCGGAAGATATTCAGCATCAGCAGCAGAGCCAGCAACAGACCGCCCGCAGCCTTGAAGCGCCGCCCGTCTCCGGCGACCAGCGCGGCAGCCAGGGCGACCAGGAATGAAATCCCGTAGACTCCGACGACGGGAGTCAGGAGATTCGGCGGCAGGCCGACGCCGGGAGTGATCCAGGGAAAGCGCAGCATGAACCACTCGCAGCGGTAGTATTCACAGCCAGTCCACACGACGGCGGTGGCGAGGGCGGTAAGGGCAGGGGAGATGGCCAGCCTGGAAAGGGCGGCGGCGCACGAAGCGAACACCCCGGGGAACAATGCAAGCATCAGGATCAGCACCAGGGAGGGCGCGCCGAAGACCTGGAAAAACCAGTTCAGCGTCCCGGCATAGAGCAGCAGCCCATGCAGCACGCCGAGGCGGAAGCCGGCGCGGGCGCTCTTCTTTTGGAGTGCGATAAAAAGCGGGATCCAGGCAAAGGGCGCGAGGAGCGAGCAGGAAAAAGGGGGGAATACTGCCACCGCCATCGCCGCGCTGAGGACGACAAGAGCGATGCTTGCCGTGAGGCCGGTGCGCATGGCGGTGAATCTAACGGCACATGGCGAGGTCTGCCAGCAAAACAGAAAAGTTATCTATTCATTGTGCTCATGGGAGAGATGGGCCGCCCTCGCCCCGCCCAGGCAATGGAAGCAGGCGGGGCGCGGGCGGCCCCTGGAAAGCGGGGTCAGATCCGGAACTGCCAGAGGGCGTCCGTGCTGCGATCCTGCCAGTTCGGACGGCGGGAGGTGGGATCCTGCAGAGTGCGGACCGTCTTGCGGCCGCCGGCGAAAAGGAAGCGTTCGCACTCGATCTCGACGACCTCCAAACCCATGTAGTAGGTGTCGCGGAGGGTTGATACGGCTTCGCTTCCGAAGACCTGGCCGAGGTGTTCGCGGAGAAGCGCGGCTTCCTTCTGTCCCAGGAAAAGGAAGGCGGGCGTCTCCCCGAAGGCGCACTTCGAGCGGATCAGTTCGGACACGGCGGAGCCATCCCAGATCTCACCGAAGACGAGCTCCGGTGCGACGATGGCTTCATCTGGAAGTGGACCGGATAGAGCATGTGTCATGGTTTGAAGCGGTGGATTGCATCCGCTGCCCCAACATACGTGATCCATTTTGTAATCGATCACAAATGAGGTAACATTTTTGCCCGAATCATCATTTTTGTGGATTTGCCAGCTTTTTTGTCAAGATCGCCACCGAAAGTGAAAGTTCCTTCCGGACGATCCGTATGTCGCGTCCTTGCCCCGGGCCGGATCCCGTGTTACCCACGCGGCAGATGGGAAGTTCGGATCGTGATTATTTAAGGGAGGAATCCCGCCGGCAGAGTTCTCCGCCGAAGCCGCCGGTCACCGTCTGGTTGATCGTGATCAATGCCGTCATTTTCGTGGTGGGAGCCCTGCTGACGGACAAGACGACGGGTATCAGCCCGCTGGAGAGGTTCGGTGCGTTTTCGATCGCGGGGCTGCTGAGAGGCCACGTCTGGGAGCTGCTGACCTTTCAGTTCCTGCATGCAAATCTGGGCCATGTGGCGTTCAACTGCCTGGGCATCTGGGTCTTCGGGCCCTTTGTGGAGAACTGGTGGGGCAGCAGGCGCTATCTGGCCTACTACCTTCTCTGCGGGGCGGCCGGAGCGATTTTCTTCAGCCTGCTGGCGACGATCCATCTGATCCCGAACACGAGCGTCTATACCCCTTTGGTGGGTGCTTCGGCAGGGATTTACGGCCTGCTGATCGGCACCTACGTGCTGGCGCCTCACGCGCGGGTGCGGCTGCTTTTCCCGCCGGTCGAGATGTCGATGAAGCAGATGGCTCTGCTGTGGATCGGCCTGGCGGTGGCGGTCATTCTTGGCGATCTGGTCCTGGGCTGGGCGATGTTTTCCAACAGCGGCGGACAGGCCGGCCACCTGGGCGGCGTGATCCTGGGCTTCATCCTGATGAAAAATCCCGGCTGGCTGGGCAAAGGCGGCGGGCGTGAGGACAAGATCATCCGCCCGGCGGCCTTCAAGAAGCGGCGCCAGGAGCCGAAGCTGCGGCCGCGCAGTGAGTTTACCCGTGAGGAGGCGTCTGAAGTCGATCGCGTCCTCGACAAGATCAACCGCGACGGATTTGAGAGCCTGACCGGCGAGGATCGGGAAATCCTGCAGCGTGCCTCCAAACCGAAAGATCCAACCCCATGACGGATGCGGAAATGATCGATTGTCCGGAGAAGGAGCGCCAGATCGGGCGGCTGCGGGCGATCATGCACCGGCTGAGGGCTCCCGGCGGCTGCTCATGGGATGCCGAACAGACCCACGCGAGCCTGGTGACGAATCTGATCGAAGAGGCCTACGAAACGGTCGATGCGATCCAGCGCCGCGATTTGCCGCACCTGCAGGAGGAACTCGGCGATCTGCTCCTGCAGGTGGTCTTCCACGCCGAGATGGCCCAGGAGGCCGGCAACTTCGATCTCGACGATGTGGCCAGGGGAATTTCCGACAAGCTGGTGCGCCGGCATCCGCATGTCTTCGGCGAAAGCGTGGCAGGCGATCCCGCTGCGGTACTGAAGCAGTGGGACGAAATCAAGCGCGCGGAGAAGGGCGACCAGCATGAGCCCTATCTGCACCGCACGGGCAGCGGCCTGCCCGCGCTGCTGAGAGCTTCCAAGCTCCAGAAGAAGGCGGCCAAGGTCGGTTTCGACTGGCCGACCCAGGGCGGGGTGCTGGCGAAGATCCGCGAGGAAGTGCTGGAAGTGGAGGCGGCGGTCGATGCCCAGGATATGGCGGCGATCGATGAAGAGCTAGGCGACCTGCTCTTTTCGGTGGTGAACCTGGCGCGTTTCCGCAACGTCGATCCGGAGGTGCTGATGGCGGCCGCAAACCGCAAGTTCGAGAATCGCTTCAATGCGATGGAGGAGCGCCTGCGGGCTGCCGGGAAGACGCTTCAGCAAGCGACGGCTGACGAAATGGACGACGCCTGGGAGGCGGTGAAGAAGGGGTAGTCGCCGGCGCCGGAATCCAGGCCCTCGCCTTGGCGCTACTTTCCGGGGGGCAGGACTTCGATCTTCAGGTCGTCCAGGCAGATTGAGTCGCCGGGGGAGCGGCAGTCGAGCGAGAGGGTGAGCTCCTTGCCACTGAGGTCGATGGACGGAGCGGCGATGTTCTTGCTCGAAAGATCGCTGGGCGGCCGGAGGAGATCGGCGGGCACCTGGAACTCCATGCGCAGCGGGTGCCAGCCGCCGGAGGGAATGGTGGCGCTGTCGGTCGCGGCCTCGTACTGGATCATGTCCGGGTAGCCGCTGGCGACGAAGCGCAGGCCGCCACGGAGGGAATGGGGCACATCGCCCTGGCTGTAGGCCTGCCCGGTAAGGATCACGCGCAGGCCGGGCAAGGCTTTGAGAGGGGTGCCGCGTTTGTTCAGAATCAGTTGATTGAGGAAGGCCCGGTCCTGCAACCGGACGATGTTGCGGCCGGAGGGTGCGAAGATTTTGCCGCCCGAGACGCGGCCGATTTCGCAGAGTTCGCAGCCGGATGTGGAGAAGTTGTCCTGCCAGTAGAGAATGGAGTGGCCGATGCCTGAAATACTGCGGCTGAGATCCATGGCCTCGAAGTCGCCGTTCCTCAGGGCGTAGACGTTCTCCAGACTGCGATAGTAGAAGAAGGATCCGGCACAGGCCGCAGCCAGGCTGACGACCAGGATGGCCGGCCACAGCCAGCGGCGGCGGACAGGCGGTCCGGGCAGTCCCAGCGGGCCCTCCGGAGATCCGGACAGGGAATTGCCAGGATTTCCGTAGCGGACGGTCTGTTGGCGCTGGATGGACCAGGCCGGGCCGCCGTCCTTGCGCTTCGGGTCGAAGACCACGCGGCGGGTTTCCTCCCACTGGAGCGGCTGGGGAAGCAGCGCCTCCTGCAGGGTGGCGTCGAAGCGGAGGGCGCGGGCGCAGTAGTCGCGGGCGTCGGGCTGGTCGCGCAGCCGCTGCTCCAGCACGGCGGTTTCCTCCGCGGTGATGGTATGGTCGAGGAAACGGGAGACGAGCTGCTCCAGCTCCGGGTCGGGGAGGAAATCGCCGGGGCCGCTGGTCATTCGCGCGAGGTGGATTTTCCGGCCACGCAGTCGCGCAGCAGGACGCGCAGGCGCTCGAGCTTTTTGTAGAGGGCGTCGATGGATTTGCCGGTGGCGCGGGCCTCCTGCTGGAGTGCGGTGGGGTCCTTCGACGAGTAGCGCAGGTCGAGCAGGCGCCGCGGCGCCGCTTCCAGGGAGTCGAGGCAGCTCTGGAGAGCCGAAATGCGCATGGCCGGCGTGGCGGGCTCCGCCAGTTCCTGGGCAGCCACGGCATCGGAGAGAGACGCGACGACGTCGGGGGAGAGCAAGCGCAGGCGGGTGCGGTATTTCTTCCGGACCTCGCTCATGGCGATGCGTTTGGCGCAGGCGAGGGTGAAGCCGAGGAACGCGTCGCCGGGGGAGTCGCGGGGGCCCTTTTTCCAGGCCAGCAGGGCGACTTCCTGGATGCAGTCGTCGATGGAGGAGCGGTCGCTGAGGAAGCTGTTCAAGTAGGCGCGGACCGAGAGCTGGGCGCGGGCCCACTGGGCGGTGAAGTCGGCAGGGTCCGGGGCGGCGATTTCGGCGGCAGTTGATGCCAGGGATGGATCGGACGACTGGCTGCGCGACGTGGAGCGGGACCATTTCCCCAGCAGGGGGAAATCGTCACCAGAGTCCGGCGTATGGGCAAACGCGGTCATGAGGATGGCCCGGCGGGTTGAAGGAAGGCGGGCGTGGGATAACTGCATACGGAACGCAGCGCGGATGGGAAGCCTTTCCGGGAGGCGGAGAAAAATTCGCCCGGGCAGGGAGAAGAAATGCGCTATCGCGGAAAATATTTCGTCAGGAATGGATACCGGAGGACACTTAGAGGAGTCCAACAGCTGCTGATAGGAGTTGTGATCAAGGGTTCCACAGGCGCTGAGGTCTCGACCCCCCACCGCCGGGAGCTGGGATTTCGCAGCAGGCAGGAGAATGCGAAAGGCCGGGAGCCTTTGATGGAGCTTGCCCGCAGCGCGCCGGAGTTGTTAGCAACGACGTGTGAGTGAAGGGGAACCATGTCACCAGTCCGACCGCTCGAATTGCCGGGTGGGCGATTGGGTGACGGCGGCGAGTGTCGCCAGGGTCTGGACGAGCCTGATTTCCGTGCAGCCCTATGTGAGACCCCAGCCGGTGAGCCGCCTTCTGCGCCTCGACGGAGAGGCGAACCGCTCGCTCAAGCCCCTGGAGGTCTGGCATTTCCAGTATCAGAATCCAGGGCCGGATGGAGAGCCGGTGTGGCTGCGGGTCAGGTGAGGGATTTTTCGCGCCCGGAAAGGCTTGATTTGGGATCTGTTGTGAGAGATCGGGGCTGCCGGGTCACTGCCCAAGGAGGCCTGTGGAGGCGCTTTCACGACAGAATATTTCCTTGCCCCAAGCTCTGAGAGATATTTGAACCTTTGTCCGTCTTCAGTAATCCTCGCTCGCCAAACCGGTCTAGAGCAAGTGAGGTATCTTGGTTGCAATAGATTCCGGGCAGAATCTCGGAGTGAATCTCTAATAATTTGATCTAGGCACTATTTCAAAGCACCTTATGGCTTGTTTCGATTGCTGGGACGGCACGGGAGAAGGTCGGGGCGAGGATTGAGAAATGATTCGATATATGCGAGTCGAAACTGTTTTGAATTACTAAGTCATTCCCTTAAGGACGCAATATACTTGGCAATCTGATGAACACCGGTGTTGAACCCGGCGCGGACGAGGTCCGCCCGAAGGTTCACCTCGTGCTGCGGTTCAAAAAACTTCACAAGTTCCTTCAGCTTAAAATGCCGTCGGAGTTCGTCGAGAAAGTGGATCGGTCCCGTGAGGTTCTGGTCCTTTTTGAATAGCTTATGAAGCAGGGGCGAGAGCGCAAACAGATCCCCTTCGCGATGTGGCTCGAACTGGTAGGGCCGCCATTCAAATTGATGGCTTCAACCATGGGGTTGCAGTACGTGCAGACAATCCCATGCTGGAGCACCTCTAGGTCGAGCCCGTGTGATGCTGTCTTTCTGCTGCTCCGTAGGAGTGTGGGCCCGGAACGATGAAAGGTCCAAGAATGAGCATATGAAATAGGATGAGGTTTGTGGGTCGGGTGGTGGGTCTTTTTTTCGCTGGCTCCGCTGCTCTACCAATTCCGATTTGCGGAAGTTCTTCCAAGGCACTTTGGGCTTGCGTCTCAGTTGGTGCGCTTGGCCTTTTTG
>JAQGPE010000376.1 GCA_028293225.1 Akkermansiaceae bacterium
CCGCCCGCCAGCGCGGCGACGTGCTGGACCACGTGCTGCTTTCCGGCCCGCCGGGACTGGGGAAGACGACGCTGGCGAACATCATCGCGCGGGCGACGAACTCGCAGTTGCACGTGACTTCCGGGCCGCAGATCGAGAAAGCCGGCGACCTGGCCGGGGTGCTGACGAATCTGCAGAAGGGCGACGTGCTGTTCATCGACGAAATCCACCGCCTGCACCCGGCGATCGAGGAGTACCTTTACCCGGCGATGGAGGATTTCCGGCTGGATATCATCATCGACTCCGGGCCGTCGGCGCGGTCGATCCAGCTCAATCTGCCGCGCTTCACGCTGGTGGGGGCGACGACGCGCTCCGGGATGCTGACGGCGCCGCTGCGCTCGCGCTTTGGCCTGGTGAACCGGCTCGACTACTACACGCAGGCGGAGCTGGCGCAGATCATCGAGCGCTCGGCCGGGCTGCTCGACATTCCGATCAAAGCGGAGGGGGCGATGGAGATCGCGGCCCGCTCGCGCGGCACCCCGCGGGTGGCCAACGCGCTGCTGCGCTGGGTGCGCGACTACGCCCAGGTGAAGGGCGACGGGACCATCACCGGGCCGCTGGCGGACGCGGCGCTGGCAATGATCGAGATCGACGCCCAGGGGCTGGACGAAATGGACAAGCGGATCCTGGAAGTGCTGATCTACAAGTTCGCCGGGGGGCCGGTGGGGGTTGGCTCGCTGGCGGTGGCGGCCGGGGAGGACGCGGCCACCCTGGAGGAGGTCCACGAGCCTTTCCTGATCATGCAGGGCTTCATCCAGCGCACGCCGCGCGGGCGGATGGCGCTGCCGGCGGCGTATGCGAAAATTGGCGCCACGGTGCCGCCGCCGGCGGATGGCCAGCCGACGCTGCTCTAATTGGCTGCCATACGGAGTATTTCGCATTTCTCTTCCCGGATTTCGCAGTTACTGTGCACCTGCAATGCCGACCACACTGACAGAGACCATCGAACGCTGCCGCGCCTCCGGGCTGCGCCGGACGAAGGCGCTGGAGGAATTGCTGGCCACGCTGATGCAGTCGCCGCGGCCGATGACGCTGGCCGAACTGGCTTCGTCCCCACGTCTTCGCGACCAATGCGACAAGGCGACCGTTTTCCGCCTGCTGCAGCGGCTGGCGGAAAAGGGCATCGTGCGCCGGCTGGGCCTGCACGAGCGGGCCGCGTATTTCACCCTTTTGCTGCCGGGCAGCCATCAGGACTACCTGATCTGCACCGGCTGCGGGACGATCGAGTCGGTGAAGGCCCCCTGCCCCGTGCATGAGCTGGAGGACGAGATCCGCCGCAAGTCCGGCTTTCGCAATCTTTACCACGAACTCGAATTCTTCGGCACCTGCCCCGCCTGCGCATGACCCGTCCCGTCCGCATTTCCCTGTCCCTGCTGGTCTCCTCGACCGTGATGTGGTTTCTGATCGCCCAGCGGCTGCAGGCGGCGGCCGGCTTGTCCACCGTCGCCAAGGAGAACGAAACGCGAATGTGTTTCCTGGGCATGGGCATCGCTGGCCTTCTGCTGATCGCCGGCTTGATCGTCATGGGCAGGGCTTTGATTCAGAGCCGGAAGGCCAGGGCGCTGCATGGATGACGAAGCCGAGTTCTTCCGGTTCATGGAGGTGGAGCGCAGCGGCTCGCCCCGCACGCTGATCAACTACCGGCTGGCGCTGCAGACCTACAAGGACTGGCGCGGCGCCCGCTTCGACGGCTGGCGCAACGCGGTGGCGGACGATTTCCGCCTGTGGCTGTTCGAGATGATGAAGGCGGGCCTGGCGCGCGCCACGATCCGGCTGCGCTTCGCGGCGCTGCGTTCCTTCTACAAGTTCCTGGTCCACCGCTGCGGCCTGGCCAAGAGCCCGGTGGCGGAGGTCCAGCTGCCGAAGACCGAGAAGAAGCTGCCGGTGATCCTGAACCTGGCCCAGGTCGATGAGTTGCTGGGCCTGCCGCTGAAGGTGGAGCCGCACCCGCGGACCAAGCCGTGGCTGCCGCTGCGCGATGCGGCGATCCTGGAGCTGTTCTACTCCTGCGGCCTGCGCGTCTCCGAGCTGCGCGGCCTGGACGTGCTGAGCGTCGATTTCCTGGGCGAGAATGTGCGGGTGATGGGCAAGGGCTCGAAGGAGCGGATCGTGCCGATCGGCGGGCCGGCGCTGGCGGCGCTGCAGCGCTACCTGCGGGAGGCCGCGGTGACGAATGGGGCGGTGTTTCTGGGCAAGAACCGGACCCGGCTTTCCCAGCAGGCGATCGATGGGCTTCTAAAAAAATATGTCGAGATCAGCTCGATTCCTTTTAAAATTTCGCCGCACAAGCTGCGTCATACTTTTGCCACGCACCTGCTGGATGCGGGGGCCGATCTGCGCTCCGTGCAGACTTTGCTGGGCCACGCTTCGCTTTCCACGACCCAGATCTACACGCATGTGACCAAGGAGCGGCTGCGACAGGCCTACAACGACGCGCACCCGCGGGCGAAGTAGGCCCCGGGGGGACCCGAAGAAGCCCCGGGGAACCTGAAAAGCCGGTCATGCGGGCACGAAAAAACGGCCGCCCCGGGAAGGGACGGCCGTTTGGAATCGGTTCCGAAGCGGTGAGGCTTAGAAGGAGAGAGCCACCTTCACGCCGCCGACCACGAAGTTCTGGCCGGAGTCATTGACGCCGGTGGCCAGATCGTTGTGGGCGTCCGTCAGACGGACGTATGGGGTCAGGGTCGCGTTGTCGCGAAACTTCCAGGGAAGAGCAGCGGAAACGTAGAAGCCCTGGTAGCCGTCCTTGGTGCCACCGCTGTGAGCGGCGATCTGGCTGGCCAGACCATCGGCGTAACCGATGCCGGTCGCGAGGTCGAGGGACAGGCAGTTCTCCACGAAGGAGAAGGACTTGGTGATTTCAGGCTGGAAGTAGTAGCCGTTGTTGGCGTCGAAGTCCCAGTAGAAACGGGCGCCAGCGGTGATGCCCCAGTAAATTTCAGCCTTGGCACCGACGTAGACTTCCTGAGTGTTCTGCACGCCTGGTGCGACATTCTGGTAGTTGTAGTAGATGTAGCCGCCTTCGATGGTGTACTTCTCAGCGAACGTCTTGCTGACACCTGCGTACAGGTCGAGTTCGTTGAAGTCGTAGTTCGAGTCGGTCACGGAGCCGTACCAGGCACCGGCGCTGAAATCGAGACCCCAGTAGGAGGTCTTGAGGTCAAGGCCAGCTTCGACGAGATCGTTGCCGAAATCGACGAAACGGAATTCGTACATGGAAGCGTAGCCAACGTGGACTTCGCCTTCGATTTCTGCCGAGGCGTGGCC
>JAQGPE010000445.1 GCA_028293225.1 Akkermansiaceae bacterium
GATCGATACCGCCACGAACGGCGAGGTGTCGTAGGGAATCTCATAGCTCACCCCCGCGGGCAGATAGACCGAAACCTCCTTCATCGTGGCGGAAATCCTTTGAACCACCTCCAGCGCGTTCGAACCCGGCGCGAGCTTCACGCCCATGCCGGTGGCCGCGCGGCCATTGATGCTGGAGACGGTCAGGTAGTCGCTGCCGCCAAGCTCGACGCGGGCGACATCCCGCAGACGCACCGCCGAGCCGTCACTGCGGATGCGCAGGACGATCTCGCCGAACTGCTCCGGGGTGGCCAGCGCTTCGTCGGACACGATCGTCGCACTGAGCGGCGCGGAATCCGGCACCGCGCTGCTGCCGATCGCCCCGATGGTCAGGCGCGCATTGTGGCTGCGCACCGCATTCACCACGTCGGCGGCGGTCAGCTCCATGGAGCTCATCTTCTCCGGGTCCGGCCAGATCCGCATCGCCTTTTCCGAGCCGAAGATCTGCACCTGGCCGACGCCGTCCACGCGCCGCAAAGCCTCCACCACGTTGGCCGAAGCGATTTCCCCAAGCGCGATGGTGTCGTACTTCGGGTCCGCGGAGGACAGCGAGACGAAGAGCTGGATGTTGTCCGCCGCCTTCTCGACCTTGATCCCGCCACGCCGCACCACCTCCGGCAGCCGCGGCTCCACCGTGGCCAGGCGGTTCTGCACTTCGACCGCCGCAAGGTCGGCGTTCACGCCCTGCTTGAAGGTCAGCTTGATGCCCGCCGCGCCGTTCGAGTCGCTGGTCGCAGAAGTGTAGAGCAGCCCCGGCGCGCCGTTCATTTCGCGCTCGATCACCGCGGTCACCGTTTCCTCCACCACCTGCGCGGACGCGCCCGGGTAGCCGGTGGAAATGTTGACCGTCGGCGGCGCGATGTCCGGGTACTGGGCGATGGGCAGCGTGCGCAGGGCCAGCAGCCCGGCGAGCACGATGAAGAGCGAGACGACCCATGCGAAGATGGGCCGGTGAATGAAGAAAAAAGCCATGTCCGTATGCGGAGAAAAAACCAGATCACTCGGCCATGACGGCCTTCACCTTCGTACCGGGGATCATCATCGCCGCGTTCTCGACGATCACCTTCTCCCCGCCCTTCAGCCCCGCGGTGACCCACCAGTGATCACCGCGCATGGTATGCGCCTCCACCGCCAGCGGCACCACTTCCTCCTGCTCGTTCACCGTCATCACCTGGGCGCCGTCGCCCGTGCGGGTCAGGGCAAACCGCGGCAGCAGGATCGCATGGTTCTGCACCGCCTGATCCAACTGGACACGAACGTACATGCCCGGCAGCAGGTCGCGTTTCGGATTGGGAAAAATCGCCCGCATCGCCACCGTGTCCGTCCCCGGATCCACCGCCAGATCGGCGAACAGCAGCTTGCCCGGCAGCGGATAGGTGGTCCCATTGGCCAGCACCATCTCGGCTTTCACACTGCTCTCGTCCAGCCCCTGAATCTCTCCCCTTGAAATCGAATCCCGTAGCGCGATCACCTCCGCCACCGGCCGGGAAAAGTTCACGTAGATCGGGTCGATCTGCTCCACCGTCGTCAGCAGCGTCGCAGAGCCCTCGCCGACCAGCGCCCCCTCCGTGACATTCGCCCGGCGGGCCCGGCCCTCGATCGGCGAGACCACGGTCGCATACTCCAGCTTCAGGCGCGCCATCTCCTTCTCAGCCTTCGCCGCCGCGATCTGCGCGGCGGCCTGCCTCACTTCGGAACTGGCTTCGCGCAGTCCGCGTTCGCTGATCGCTTTGCTGGAGATCAGCCCCTGGTAGCGTTCCTCCTTGTCCAGCGCCAGGGCATGGTTCGCCTCCGCCAGCTCCAGGGCGGCCCCGGCGGCGTCGAGGGCGGCCTGCAGCGGCGCGGGATCGATGCGGAAAAGAGGAGTGCCCGCCTTCACCTCCTGGCCTTCCTGATACGGCCGCTCCGTCACCACGCCTGCCACGCGCGCCCGGACCTCCGCCTGACGATAGGCTTCCAGGCGGCCGGGCTGCTCGATGGTCATGACCGCACTCTCAGGCTTCACGATCAGCACTTTCACTTCGGCGATGCCGGCTGGCCCCGGCGGTCCTCCGGCAGCCGCCTCGGAGCCGCCTTTCCGGCAGGAGGAAAGGAATGACAGGAGAAGCAGGGCCATCGCCGAGGCGGGCTTCGCAGAATAATGGAGGGGTCTCATCATCGGGCAGCGCCGCATTTGGCGGCGGTTTCATCGGGGGAAACGTCTCACAGGTCAAATTTATTCATTCTCGAACGAATATATCCATTCTCCGGCACAACGATTGCTTGAAATGGAGGTTCCACTCACCACCCGATGGCCCGCAAAACCCGAGCAGATACCGAGAAAACCGTCACGACGATCCTCGACGCCGCGGAATCCGTCTTCCTCGCCAAAGGGGTCGCCAACACCACCATCGCCGATATCGCCAAGCGGGCGGAAGTCTCGAAGGGCGCCGTCTACGGGCACTACCAGGACAAGATCGAAGTCTGTGTGGCGGTATGCCGGCGCGGCCTGCGAAGCCTCATCGAGATCCCCCGCCCCGCCTTCGGGCAGCCGCATCTGACGCGTCTGCATCAATGGAGCGTCAGCTACCTGCGTCTCGGTGAGCTCCAGCCGGCCTTCGGCAAAACGATGGAGCTCCTCTACTGCAAGTGCGAGAAAAGCCCGGAGTTCGAACCGGTCCACCGCGTCCGCGTCTTCATCGAAAAGGCCGCCTTCCACACAGCTCATCGCCTCTTGAAACGCGCCGCCACCGCCGGAGAAATCCCCGCCTCCGCCGACCTGCATCTGATGAACGTCTACTTCCAGTCGCTCATCGACGGCATCGCCTGCACGCTGTGGTGGACCGACCGCCTGAATGGCACCGACCCCTGGCCCAGCGTCGAAAAGCTCTTGTCCGCCGGGATCGACACGCTGCGGAGTTCGCAGGCCTTCCGGTAACCGCTACTACTCGACCGCGCCGCCCCTGACGGTGAATCTCCGCACCGCCTCGATCCCCGCGCCGCCGTCCAGCCAGCCGAGGTGCGTGGTCGTGATCCATTTCTGGGCCGCCGCCGGCAGGATCCGCAGCACCGCATTGCGCCGCCCTGGATCGAGTTCGCCAAAAACGTCATCGATCAGATACACCGGCAGGCTCCCGCGCACTTCCGCCAGACATTGCCCCTGGGAAAGCTTCAGCGCCAGCGCCAGCGTCCGCTGCTGGCCCTCGCTCGCGAACTCCGACGCCGCCAGCCCGTTGATGAAAAGCACCAGGTCATCCCGGTGCGGCCCCACCAAGCTCTGCCGCTGGCGCCGCTCCTTTTCCCGCGCCTGCTCCAGCGCGATCCGCAGGTCATGCCCGCCCGCCGGGCGATAGGCCAGTTCCAGGTGCTCGTCCTTGCCGCTCACCTGCCGCTGGCACTCCGCGCTCAGAGGCGAAAGCCGCTCGATGATCCGCGCCCGCGCCGCCGTCATCACCTGCGCCGCCGCGATCATCACCTCCTCATAGGAAAGAATCTCATCCTCCCGCGGCCGCAGATCCTTCAGCATCAGATTCTTCGCCTTCAGCGCCCGCTTGTAGCGCGCCGCCGCCACCCGGTAGCCGGGCTCGATCTGGCCGCCGATAAAGTCCAGGTAGCGCCGCCGCGTTTCCGCCGCCCCGCGCACCAGTTCCAGGTCCTCATTGCCCATCCACACAATCAGCCCGCCGTCAGCCAGATAGCTGCCCGCGCCATCGCGCGCCTCGCCATCCACCGCCAGATCCAAACCGCCTTTCCACTTCACACGACGGTCCATTTCCCAGGCCTCCCCGGCGATGCCGAAGCCATTCGCCGCACCGATCCGCGCCAGCGACCCCATCCGGTGCGTTCGTGGCGAATGCAGCCGCACCAGCATGCACACCGCCTCCAGAATCGAAGTCTTTCCCTGCGCGTTGTCGCCCGTAAAGAGCGCGCCGCCCTCCGGAATCTCCAGCGCCAGGCCGGGGAAACAGCGGAAATCGACAGCGCGCAGAGTGCGGATCACTCCGCCCACTAAGCCGCCACTCCGCAACCACCCGCAAGGCCAAACACCTTCGTCCTGCACCGGGATTCCCGGACGGTGGGTTGCCGCTTTCCACCGCTCGCAAATGCCACCATTTTCGGGTCGCCTATCCGGGACGCACATGGCTACAGATAAGTGGTGAAACAGTTGTTCTCCTCCGGAACTTCGATCGCTGGCCTGCTTGTGGCAGGGTGCGCCTTCCTTCCGTCCTCGCTTCATGCCCAGACCGACGAAAGCGCCGCTCTGGCCACCATCCGCGACACCTACAATCTGCCCGGCCTGTCAGTACTGGTGTTGAAGAAAGGCCGCATCATCGCCCAAGGCGCCGCGGGCGTACGCCGCATCGGCAGCCCTTCGCCATTGCTCGTCGACGACCGCCTCAATTTCGCCTCCTGCACCAAGTTCATGACCTCCACGATCGCGGCCCGGCTGATTGACCGGGGTCAGCTCCAGTGGACCACCCGCATCCGCGAGGTGTTTCCGGACAAGGTCGCCTCCTACAACGCCGCCCTCCAGGACATCACCCTGGATGAATTCCTCGGCCACCGCTCCGGGGTGCAGGAACAGGTGACCTTCGACACCCGGCACTGGGCCGATTTCCAGTCGGTCAGTGGCAGCATGACGGAGCTGCGCGCCTGGGTCTGCGATCAGGTTCTGAAAGACCCGCCGGACGTCCCCCGCGGCACCTACCTCTACGCCAACCAAGGCTACGCCGTCGCCGCCGCGATGATGGAGAAAATCACGGGCAAATCCTGGGAGCAGCTCATCGATGAGGAAATCTTCAAGCCACTGCGCCTGGGCAGCGCCACCCTGGGCATTTCCTACAATGACGATGCCAACCCGAGCGGCCCCGTCGGTCACGACCTGGCCACCGGCGCAACTGCCGCCGTCCCCCGCCCCGCCCTCACCGGCTCCCAGTTCGTCCACTACCAGGCCTCGGACGGCCCCGGTGGCTACCTCATGTGCACTCTGGCGGACTACGCGAAATTCCTCAATGAATACGTCGGCGGTGACTCAAGCACGAACACCTACATCAAAAATGGCACCCGCGAGCATCTGCTGTCGCCATGGATCGGTTCGTCCGGCTACGCACGCGGTGTGGCCATCGCCAACACGAGTTGGTCGACGCCCGGCCCGGCGCTGAATCACACCGGCGACATCTTCGGCGAAGACACGGTTTTCTGGGCCGCCCCCGGCCGGGATCTCGCCATCGTGGTCTTCACGAATTGCCGCTCGGAAGACGATCGCACCGAGGCCGGCCTCGGCACCGTGGCTTCCCAGATGGTCGACCGCTATGCCAGCGCCGCTCCAGCCGGGCCCTACCTGGAGTCGCCCTTTATCCAGGAGTCGGCAAAGACCGGCTCGACCTTTTCCTTCACCGCCGCCACCCTTCCCGCC
The DNA here is from genome assembly GCA_028293225.1 of Akkermansiaceae bacterium. GTDB lineage: Bacteria > Verrucomicrobiota > Verrucomicrobiia > Verrucomicrobiales > Akkermansiaceae > Haloferula. The sequence goes on from JAQGPE010000445.1 coordinate 5,435, forward strand.
GTTTCCTACCAGCTCCAGCGCTCGCCTGATCTCATCAACTGGACCGACTCCGGCAGCGTCTTGGATGCCTTGAACTGGCAGTCCGTTTTCCAGGTCACCACCTCGGCGCCGCAGGAATTCTTCCGGGTCAGGACCGCTCCTTAAAGGCTCGCCCTTCCGGTGGTAATGCGGTGCAGTCGCGAAGCATCATGAACCGCATCGACCGCCTCACCGGAATGATCCTGCTGCTGCAGACCCACCGGGTGATCACGGCGGAGAAAATCGCCGCGCATTTCGAGATCAGCGTCCGCACCGTCTATCGCGATCTCTCCGCTCTCGGCGAAGCCGGCGTGCCGATCCAGGCCGAAGCCGGCACCGGTTACAGCCTCATGCGCGGCTACCACGTCCCGCCGGTGATGTTTACGGAAGACGAGGCCGCCGCGCTCTTTGTCAGCGGTGAGATCGCCACCCAGGTCGCCGATGACTCGCTGCGCCAGGCCCTGCGCGACGCCCTCCTGAAAATCCGCTCGGTCCTCACCCCGGAGCGCCGCCACTTCCTCAACCGGCTGTCCCAGTCGATCAGCATCCGCGTGCCGACCCGCGTCCACGGCCCGGGCTCCAGCGAGGCGCTCATGCCCCTCCAGCAGGCTGTCGTTCACCATCAATGCGTCTCCCTCCGCTACGACGCCTCGCGCCGTGGCGAGATCACCGAGCGCGTCGTCGAGCCGCTCGGCGTGGTCTTCTACGCGAACCACTGGCACCTTATCGCCCACTGCCGCCTGCGCGATGCCGTGCGGAATTTCCGCCTCGACCGGCTCGAACATCTCGCCGTCCTGCCGGAAACCTTCGCCGCCTATGAAGGCTTTTCCCTGAAGGAATTCCTCGCGGAGGAAATCGCCAACTCCCAGGTCATCCCCACCGTCGTCCACTTCAGCCCCCGTGCCATGGAGCGGGTTCGCGCCGAGCTCTATTGGACCACCCTCACCGAGACTCCCCTGCCCGGCGGCTGGACCCGCGCGGAAAGCCTCGCCTACTCCGTGCATTGGATCGCGACGTGGCTGCTGAGTTTCGGACCGGAGATGGAAATCGTCTCACCTCCCGACCTGAGGGAGAAGGCCCGCGAACTCGCTCTGGACATCGCCTCCCGGCATCAGACGGCGGAGCCGTGGGAGAGCCGCGTGTCGGCCTGAGAGGCGCTCACGGCCTCCTGCCGGGAAGGGTGCTTGTCTTCTTCACAGAGAAAGTTCATCTGTTGGAGATAAGTGGCGGATTCGGGAAATCTCTGGACCGGGCCGCTGTCGTTTATCCTGTTTCTAACAGATTCCCTCTGCCGTGAAGACCTCCACTTCCTCTGCACTCATCGCCGTCACCGCCATCGCATTCTTCTGCATCGGCCGGAGCAGCAAACCCGGCGCCGCCGCCTCTGACGAATCGAGCGCTCCCGGCCCTCGCCCGTCCTCTTCCAACTCTTCCACCGCCTCGCTGCGCCCCCAGCAGCCGGGCGCCAAGCCGTCCTCCAAGGTCTCCAACTCCCTGGAGCGCATCCCCGTCGAGCGGGCCCGGCAACTGACTTCCCAGGAACGCCTCGGCCTGATCGAAAAGGGCGCGCTGGTCTATGACAGCGGCAAGCAGGCCGATCTCCTCTGCGGCGTCATCGCCACTCTCACCAAGGACGACATCGGCCAAGCCGTCGGACTCCTGGCGGCCGCGCAGGACCGCGGCAATTTCTGCTCCCAGGCCGTCTGGGACGCCATCTGGACCCAGTGGGGCCGGGTCGATCCCGAAGGCGTGCTGAAGGTCTTCAACGACAAGCCGGTCGGAAAATCCCGCGCCGACGACCGCCACCTGATGGCCGGCTGGTGGGAGACCGATCCCGCGGGCGCTCTGGCCTGGGCCCAGGAGCCGAAGCAGACGCAGCACGATGCCGTGGCTGCCTCGCTGGCACTCACCAACAGCGCCGGCGGTGACCCGAAAAAGCTGGAGCAGATCATGCTCGGCATGCCCGCCGGAGATGCTCGCCTCAAGGAATGCCTCCGGGATTACCTCGACCTCGCCAGCATGACTCCGGAGTCGGCTGCCACCCCGGCGCAGACCTATGATCAGTTGCCCGCCGGACTCAGGGATACCGCCTGGCCGGTCATCCTCCAGCGCATGAGCTACACGGATCCCGACGGCGCAGCGGCCTGGCTGTCCCAGCACGCCACCGACGCCGTCTACGATCCCCAGGCCTCCTTCCAGGTGGTCCAGCGCATGACCAGTCAAAATCCGAAAGCCGCACTCGAGCTGGCCGTCTCGCTGCCGCAGTCGGACGACACCGTCAATTTGACCGGCTTCGCGATCTCGCGCTGGGCCTCTTCGGACCGCAACGCAGCCGTTGCCTGGCTGGAGGCCCAGCCCGCCGACAGCGTCCTGGCAAAGCAGTATCTCCCTGGCCTCAAAGGAGCCTCGGGCAGGAAC
>JAQGPE010000459.1 GCA_028293225.1 Akkermansiaceae bacterium
CCCTCTGGTGCCGATCGCCTTCGACTGCAAAGCCTCCGGGCAGAACGGTTTCGGGATCGGTGAGGTGAGCCCGACTCTCCGCAGCATGGGCCATAAGGATTCCCATCAGAATGCCGGGGGCCAGGTCGCCATCTGCTTCGACACCACCCAGATCACCTCTCCGGAAAACCGCTGCAATCCGCAGCCCGGCGACCCATCCCACCCGCTGTCCGCCGGCGCGCATCCTCCGGCCATCGCCTTCAACCTGCGCGGTCGTGAAGAGGGCGCAGTGCCGGAAGTCGATCCGGACGGCCTCGCCTGCCAGCGCGCCGCCTCGGGTGGATCCTCCCGCTCCTACGTTGCCGGGCCAAGCTGGGGCGTCCGCCGCCTCACTCCCACCGAGTGCGAGCGCCTGCAGGGGTTCCCCGACTGGAACGGCTGGCGCGACCTCGACGAGGACGAAGACGCCGAGCAGCTCCGCGCTCTCAATCTCACGGTCAAGCAGACCAAGCGCGGCAAGTGGCGGGTCAATGACCCCGACGGCCCCCGCTACAAGGCACTCGGCAACTCCATGGCCGTGCCCTGCATGTTCTTCATCGGCTCCCGGCTCGACATCGAGGTCCGCCGCCTGTCCCTCAACCTCCCTTCCGCTGCCGCCGCATGAGTACCGACGCCACCGCCATCCTCGATCGCCTGGAGCGGGCCGAGCTGGAGCTCCACCACGCGGCCACCGCCGCGCTAAAGCTCGCCCGTGCGATGGCCGAATCAACCGCCGCGGCCAGGGCTGACGATGACGAATGGACCCGCATGCCGGCCGCCAAGGAACGCTGCCCGATCTCGAACTGGTCCCGCTCCACCCTCAACCGCCTCACCGCGCCGTCTCCCCTGAAGCCGAAGGTCCGCCGCAAGACGATCGGCGGCAGCGTCTTCTACTCCGGCCGCGACGTCCGCGCCCTCCTCAACTCCCCCGAGTCATGAAATCCCGCCCCATCCTTTTCTCTGCCCCCATGGTCCGCGCCCTCCTCGCAGGTACCAAGACGCAGACCCGCCGGTTTTTCAAACCGATCCACGGCGGCGATGAATACAAGACCGAGCTCAGCAGCGGCGGCCTGATCGACACCGTAAAACTCTGCCCCTACGGCCAGCCATGTGACCGACTGTGGGTGGTGGAATTCAAACGCATCAAGCCCGAATGAACCCTCCAGCCCTCAAACGCCTGCCGCGCAAGGTCCGCTCCGCCGGGCTGAGTCCCGGCCAGGAGTATACCCTGACCCTCCTTGGCTACGTGGCCGGAAGCGACGGCGCCTGTCCCGCCGATGACTGGTGGGAATTCGTGCTGAGGAACACCCACGGCAGCCGGCAATTGATCGAGCTCGACCTGGTGTCGCTGAATTGTCGCGGCTACGTTGCCTTTAGTAGCAAGGGCGTCGCGCTTATGTCGCGTTTATCTGCCGCCCTGAAACAGGAGGCGGACCGCAACCGCCTGCGGGCCCGGCGCGGCTCTACCTCCGCTCCCGACTGGTCTCTGCGCCAGCGGGTCTACGATCTGTTCCCCCAGCTGCGGGCGCCGCTCAAACGCTCCGAATCCTACACCAAGCCAGCCGCTTTCGCCGGCCTGCTGGCCTTGTATCCCCACAGCCACCGGGACGAGGTGCCCGCCAATGTCCAGCTGATCACCGATGCCTTCTACGCCACCGAGCTCGAGGGCGTCCTCACGGTCATCGCCGAAGTCCTCTCCGCAGGCCGCAAGGTCCACCTCCTCTACACCCGCAAGGCGATCTACGTCGCCAAGATCGTCTGCCCGAAACGATGAACGAAAAAACCATTCAGAACGGCCTGTTTGCGGATCTCTTCTACCGCAGCGGCCAGCGCATCATCTGCCCGAACTACACGCCGAGGGGCTGGTGGGAGTGCGATCTGTTCTCGATCACCAAGGCCGGTTTCTGGATGGAATACGAGATCAAGATCAGCGTGGCCGACTTCCGGGCCGATGCCGGCAAGGAGCGCAGCGAGCGCGACAACTGGCGGGAACCGGCCGTGATCGTGAAAAAGCACGATCGACTGGCGGAGAGCCACCCGGAGGGCCCGAGCCGCTTCTTCTACGTCATGCCCGCCGAAGTGGCGGCCAAGGTCGAGATCCCGGCATGGGCGGGACTCGTCACCGTCACCGCTGGCCGGACCCGGATCCACAGCCGGGTCACCAAGCCCGCTCCGCGCCTCCACAAGATCAAGGCCAGCCCCGAGATGATCGGCCACGTCCAGAGCGTCTTCTGCGCCCGCTACTGGAACCTCCGTAGAGGTCTGAAAGAAGAGGAACAGGCCGCCTGACGCCGGCTGTTCCACTTCGCACTGATCACTTCCCACTTTCCACTCTGTCTTTATGACCATCCCCGAACCTTCCAAACGCCCCTTCGGCTTCCCGCTCCCGCAGGAAGCGCTCGACTACTTCTGCGATCCCATCTCGCCGGACTACGGCCGGCCGTTCGACCTGGACGGCGTGACCTTCGCGGTAAGCCCGCATTTCGTGCTGCGCTGCCACCACGGCCACTTTACCGCCTTCCCGGCCGCCTCTGAGAAGCAGGCCGCTTTCGTGCGGACAATGCCCTGGAACTACTTCACCACCGGCACCCCCGAGTTCCGCTCGCTCGACAACTCACGAGGCGGCATCTACCGCGGCGATCCCCAGCCGATCTGGCACCAACTCGCTGCAGGACGGCGGCTCAACTTCGAAACGCCCGTCCGAGTCGGGCCGCGGCCGGTGATCCCGATCGCCCTGCTGCAATTGCTGGCCCGCCTGCCGCGGCCGGAGGTCCTGCTGGCACTCAACCCGACCTTGTTCCTCCGCTTCAACGGCGGCGAGGTCATCGTCCCAAAGGTCTGGGCCTCTCACGTCCTCCCGACTCCCGCCTTCTCGATCCTGCAATCGACGCAGAAGGGCGCGTTCGAGTTCTGATCATCCCCCATCCCGCCACCAAGCCATCCATGATCGTAGAACCTGATTTCCTGACCCACTGGAAAACACAGATGCTCGTCGCCGAGCTGGGAGACCCGGCGGCGCCGTTGTATGTGATCGCCCTCTGGGCCCACTGCCAGCAGCGCCGCACTGCTCAGTTCGACCAGCTCGCCGACAATGCCCTCAAGGCGATCTGCCGGTATCCAGGAGACGGGGCCAAGCTGCGGGCCGCCCTGGAGGTTTCAGGATTCATCGACCCCACCGAAACCGGCTTCAACGTTCACGGCTGGGACGAGGTCAACGCCAAGCTGATCGCCAACTGGGATAATGGTGGGAAAGGCGGAAGGCCGAAAAAGAGCGCTTCGGTTCCATCTGGGAAAACCCAACCGGAACCCACCGGAAACCCAAATCAAACCCACCGGAACCCACAAGGAACCGATAGACAAGAGAAGATAGAGAAGATAGAAGAGAGGGGAGGGAAAGACAGCGCGGGCGCGCCGCCGGCGGTCGCCGTCGAACCCCCTCCCCCTCCCGTTTCGAATCTGGCGATCCTGCCTCCGGCGAAAGCCGCCTCGAAGCACGACCCGACGCCGGGCCGAACGGCCGTCGAGCAGAAGCTCCGCGAGCTGTGGCCCGACGCTCCCCGGCACATGACGGCCATGGAAATGCACGACCTCAGCGGCTCCCTGTCGGTCCTCTGCGAGCTGACCGACGAGGACTGGGCCGCCTGCTCGGCCTGGAACGCCGCGCCGCTGCGGCTGCTCGGGAAAAGATCCCGCTGGCCCCGCGACCGCCGCGAGTTCATCGCCCATGCCGGGGAGGTCATCGAGATCGTCCGCCCCTGGTGGCGGGCCGGCGGCCGCTCCTGGCACGCCCGGCAGGTCGCCGCGGCAGCCGAGCCGCCGGAGCGCCTTTCCGCCCCGGCTCCATCGACTCCAGCCCCAACCGACGAGGACATCGCCGCCTTCGCTGAGTTCCTGAAAACTCCGGTCCCACTCCCCGGCCGGCCGGGCGCCACCGCTTCCGATCCCCCGGCCACCTATCCCCAATGCCCGGAAGGGCAGGTCCTGGTCGGTTTCTCAGACGGCGCCTTCGGCGGCGAACCGATTTACGCAAACCCCGACCGAATCTCCGCCTGACCTATGGCCTCACTCAACAAAGTCCTTCTCCTCGGCAACCTCACCCGCGATCCCGATGTCCGCTACACCCCGAAGGGCACCGCCGTGGGCGACCTCGGCCTGGCCGTCAACCGGCGCATCCAGGATGGCCGCGGCAACTGGACCGATGAAGCCACCTTCGTCGACGTCACGGTCTGGGGCGCCACCGCCGAGAACGCGCAGAAGTTCCTGACCAAGGGCCGCTCGGTGCTGGTAGAGGGCCGCCTCTCGGTGGAGAGCTGGACCGACAAACAGTCCGGCCAGAAGCGCAGCCGCCTGAAGGTCACCGCCGAAACGCTACAGTTCCTGCCCGATGCAAAATCCCGCGAGACCTCCGAGCGCGCCCGCCAGCCGGGCGGGCCGGGGCCGGCTCATGCCTACACCGCCGACTCACTCGACTACCCGGAAAACCGCAGTGAATCCGGCCCTTCCGACTACCAAGAGGAAGAGTCCGATATCCCCTTTTGACCTATGAAAAATGACCCGATCTCGGCCCCACCCGTTGGAATTGAACCCCGCTACGTCATCGGCATGGGCCGCAATGACGGCGAAGAAAAGCAATGCTCCCATCTCTACGTCACAACCACCGGAAGCGACCGAGACTTGCTCCCGATGTGCCGGAAGGGATGGAACCGGTCCGATGGCGAAAGCTTCTCGATTTTCCGAGGTCACACCGGATCACGGGGCATCTGCAAGACCTGCCAGAAACGCCGGGAACAGGGACTTCCCGGCGTGGATGCCGTGCCGGGAAGTCACAAAACCAGATGGATCTGAGCCATGGCTGATTCTATCTCAGATCCAAGCGAAGCGCTGATCCGCACTGGCTTCAAGCGACACGTGCCCGACCAGCCGGGCCTGTGGGAGTTCGCCTGCATGGAGAATGACCACCGCCCGGAACGGGTTGCCGTCACCGGCCTCTACCGGGCGCTCTATTTCCACGCCGTGGATATTCCGGGCCGTCTGCTATTTCAGGAAGATCGCCTAGGCTGAACCGCCCCAACGGGCCGGTCCGGCACTCCCTTCCCGCGCCGAATCCGGTTTCGCTTCGGGACCATGTCCAAGCTCAAATCCTTCGGCGCCGCGGCTCTGGCCCTGATCACCGCCCTCGGCGCGCTCGATCCATCCAAGTTCCTTCCCTTCCTGCCGCCTGACGTGGCACACTGGGTTCCCATCGTGCTGGCCGCCTGCGCCACCATCGCTCACTTCTTCTCCGGCGTGGCCAAGGTGGCGGAAGACGCCGGCCCGAAAACCCCGGCGCAGTCGCTTGTCCCGCTGTTGCTGATCGCCGCGGTCTGCACGCTGGCGCTGGGCATGACCTCCTGCAACTCGACGGTGCCGTGGAGCGTCACCACGCCCTACGGGAACCTCAATAGCTCGCAGGGCAACACCGTCTACACCCCGCCGGCCGCCCCGATCGTCATGCACGGCGGCAAGTGAACTCTCAATTTGAGAGCGATTGAGAATTCATTGAGATTTCACCCCGGACCCTTACCACCGTGCCCAAGATCATCGGCCACCTCGAGGACCAACCCATCTACCTGCACGACGATG
>JAQGPE010000458.1 GCA_028293225.1 Akkermansiaceae bacterium
TGCTCGGAAAACTTACGGCTGCAAGCCGCTGGTTCAAACGAAGTGCGGCCTGCGGCTGTGAGTTCTTAAAGCAGCCACGGGACGTGTCAGCCACTTGGCAAGCATCCCGCGTCCATTCTTCTCAAACGCCCGCCCCACCCCCTTCCGGTCTGGCGTCTGACGTCTTCAAGTCTTCTGTCTCTTTCTCTTTCTCCCTCTCCGCAAACGCCGCCGCCTCCTTCTCCGTGATCACCCCGTCGCGATTCGCATCCGCCTTCTGCAACGCCCGGTTGAAGCGGATGTTGTCCGAGTCCTTGGAATACTGCCAGTACGGCAAAGGCAGCCTGACCCAGATCTCATGCTTCTTCTCCGGCACCGGATCCCGGTAGGCCCGGTAAAAGACCTCCGTCGCCTTCGCGCTCACAAAGCGCACCTCCGTCCGCGGCTCGTCCTTGATCGTGGAGTAGGTGACGCATCCCGGCAGCAGCAGCGCCCCGAGTGCCGCCAGGGCCGTTGATCCAATTCTCATCGTCGTTGATTCCATGGTCGTTTCGTGTGTTGTCTTGGTTCGTTTGTTGGTTCGCTGGTGCGATGATTCTGTTAGGAAAATCTCTCCATTCCTCCGCTACTCCTCAGCGCTGACCTCGCGGAGCGCGGACAGGAAATTCGGCATGATCCGGGTCATCAGAAACTGGGTCTGCTGATAGCTGGCGCCGCCCTTGGCCTCGCGGATCTGCATCCACGCGCGCCACTGCTCCGGCGTCAGGATCTTCTCCGCCTCCGCATCGATGTTCGGACCCGCCGGCTCCACCGTGACCCCGCCGAACGGCCGCAGCGCCAGCACCGGCTCCGGGGAGGGCGGCGGATTCATCTCCCGCTCCACAAATCCGGCGTAGAGCCGCTCCGCCTGCGCCGCCGTCAGATCCACCGCCCGGCTCACCCGCGCCACCGACCGGGTCGCCTGCTGCCCGGCGCGGGCGCGGTCAAAGCCGCTCTCCGCCTCCGCCAGCACCCCTGCCCGCTCCGCGCCCAGGCGCTGCCCCAGCCAGGCCTTCTTCCGCCCCGCCTGATCCGCCAGCTGCGCGGCACGCGCTTCCCCCGTCAGGCTCGCATCCATCCAGATCCGCGTCCGCTCCGCTTCGAAGTCCGCGAAGGCGCTCTTGATCTCCGCCTGCTCGGCCGCGCTCAACTTCACCGCCATGCCGATCCGCGCCAGCTCATCATTCCCGGCGCCGACAAAGGTCACGACCTCCTCCGGCTTCACCGCCTCGAACAGCTTCGCATTCACCCGCTCCATCAGCGTGGGCTTGCGCACCACCCGCCCCTTCCGGCCGTCCCCGGGACCGCCGGCCAACGTGGCAGCGGCCGCATTCCCGCCGGTCCCGGCTTCCAGGCGCAGCTGCCTCAACTGCTGCGACTGCCAGGTGAAAATCGCGATCCCCGCCGCCAGGATCACCGTAAAGGAAAGGCTCGTTTTGTGAAAAGTCGTCATCGTCGTTCAGTAGGGGTCAATGTTCCGGCTCGCCGGGGATCAGGTCCTTCAGCGTCTCCTCCATCTCGGGCGCTTTCAGGATCGGCATGGCGTGTTCCAGCAGCCGCTTCGGCAGATCCTGCTGGAAGATCTCGTCGCGCTTCACGGTCTGCCGCCACAGCTCCTGCTGCGCCGGGTCCAGCACGCGGTCCAGCAGATCGGCGGAGATTTCCTCCACCGGCACCGGCGCTCCCGCGCTCACGCTCAGCCCCATGTTCATCGACCGCGCCGGCTCGCCGTGCTCCACCGCCTCCGTTGCCTTTGCCGCCGCGGCACGATACAGCGCCGTCTTCTGCTCCTCCGTCAGCGGGATCACGGAGCTGACCCCGTAGAGAGCCTCGCTGGCCAGCTTCTCCACCGTGGCCGCCTGCCGCGCCTGCTCCATCCGCTGGCGCGCCTCCGCCTCCTCCGGCGTCAGGTTCGCGGCATACCACGCCTCCAGCGCCGCCTTGTCCTCCTCCAGGCGCCGCGCCTTGGCGGCCGCGTCCTCCTCATCGTCAAAGTTCAGCCCCTTCTTCACCTCGGCCGCCGCCTGGTCGCTCAGCAGCTTCCGCAGCGCCTCCCTTTTCGGCGGGGAAAGATTCAGCGCCCGGCCCGTCCGGCCGGCCTCGATCTCAGCGGTCTGCTCCAGCCAGTCCTTCATGCCCGTCTGCACCTCCGCCGCCAGCACCTCCGCCACCTTCATCATCTCCTCTTCCGGGTCCGCCGCGGCTGCCGCCGGGCCACCCTTGCCGCGGCCCGGCCGGGCCTTCACTTCGGGAGCACCACCCCCGCCGGAGCTTTCCCCCGCTACGATCCCTGCCGTAGATGAAGTCCCGCCCGCGGTAGCATGCCCCGCCTCGCGGATCTCATGCGCCCGCCACGCCAGCGGCCCGGCCACCAGCAGCACCGCCAGCGCCGCTCCTGCTACGATTCCCTGTTTCGTCGTCATGGTAAAAAAAGTGATCCACGCCAGCCAGCCGCCGCCCACTGCGGCCGACGAAGCCAGCGCCCCTGCTGCCACCAGCGTCGCCGCCGAAGCCGTCGACCCGCCTCCCAGCGTCGCCCCCAGGCCCGCCGCCAGCGCCGTCGCCGGTACCGCCACCCCGCGCCCCTTCAGCAGCGCCTGCAGCTTGCCCAGCGCCCGGCTCGCCTGCTGGCGCAGCGCCACCTCGCTCCGGCCCGTCCGCCGCGCCGCCTCCGTGAAGCTCAGCCCCTCGCTGTAGCGCAGGTGGATCAGCTCGCGGTCCTTGTCCGGCAGATCGCAGATCGCGGCGTCCAGAAACGGCAGCGCCTCCTCCAGCGGGTCGCGGGCCTCGGCAAGTCTGGCAGTTTCCATCGCTGATTCCTGTTTGCGGCGCTCGCGGATCTGGCCGCGCACCATGCTCCGGCACTGCAGCACCGTCACCCGGTGCAGCCACGCCGCCAGCGAGCGCAGCCCGGTCAGGCTCCCGGCCTTGCGCGCCAGGATCGCGAACACCATCTGCGTCGCATCCTCCGCCAGATCCGGCCCCACCTGCCGCCGCGCCGTCGCCCGCACCAACCCCAGATGCCGCCGCACCAG
>JAQGPE010000515.1 GCA_028293225.1 Akkermansiaceae bacterium
CACCAGCGTGGTGCCGAAGACACAGGCGGAATCCACCTTATTCGGCTCGCCATCGGCGATCAGCACCATGGCCACGTAGGCGGCGATCGCGAGTGCGGTGCCGATCCCATGGGTCAGGATGTTGGCAATTTCTTCGGCGGGGCTTTCGCAAAGAGGGGAACGCTCGCGGTCGTCGGCTGACGGCATGAGGGAAGAGTGGGACAGCTTCGGGGGTTTGTCCAGCGGAGGGCGGCTCAGGAACGGATGGCGAGGCGTTGCAATTCACGCCTTTTGCCGGAATCCTCGCTCCGTGAGCCAGTCCGTATTTCTGAAGGAATGTCACATCGTCACTGGTCCGGCAGGCTCGGGCAAATCGATTTACGCCCGCAACTTGGCGGATCGCCTGGGCGCCGTCCTCATCGATAGCGACACGGCTACCGAGCGACTGGTGAGAGCGGGACTGTCACTCGCGGGCCTGGATCCCGATGATCGCGATTCTCCAGGCTACAAGCTGGCCTTTCGCGATGCGGTCTACGAAGCGATGTTCGACCTCGCGGTGACGAATCTGCCGCGGCTATCTGTGGTGCTGGCAGGGCCTTTCACCCGTGAGGGTGGAGAGGCAGATTGGCCGCAGCGGCTGGAGAGGCGGCTCGGCACGCGTCCGATGCTTTATTTTGTCTGGTGTGCCGTCGAAACACGCCGGGCCCGGATGACGGCTCGCGGTGAAATGCGCGACCGCCCGAAGCTCCTGGCTTGGAACGACTACGCCGCCGCATGCCGGGAAGAGCGCCCGGTTTGGCCGCATCAGTTTATCGATACCGGCGATGCCAGCAACTCCCGGTAGACCTCCAGCGTTCCCTCCAGCATCGCCGCCAGCGTGAAGGGATGGCGGCTCGGCACCGGCGGTGGATCAGCGAGCAATCCGCGGATCACCCTGGTCGCCGCGTCCGTGTCGTGGGGAGGGATGCAGCCCGCCGGGTAGAGCAGCGCCAGCTGCTCGCCGACGCCGCCGTGGTCATAGCCGGCCACAGGGATGCCCAGGCCCAATGCCTCGATCGTCGTGCGGCCAAACGATTCCGGCTGGGTGGTCAGCGAAAGTACCACTGAAGAGATCGCGAGGATCTCCTTCAGATCGGAACGCGCTCCCGTGAAAGTCACCCGGCCGGCCAGGCCCGCAGAGGCGAAAAGTCGGCGGATTTCTTCAAGGTAGGCCGCTTTCTTCGGATGGGCTCCGCCAGCGATCAGGCCATGGATCGAAGCATCTGCGGACAGGTTTTTAAGGATGGCCGCGAAGTCTTCATGACCTTTCAACCGGGTGATCCGTCCGGGGAGGGTGATCAGCCGCTTACCCGTGACAGCGGGAAATTCACGCTCGAAAGAAGCCTGCCACTCGGCTGTGGGACGGTAGCCGTAGGGATAGTCGACCGGATCGATCCCGCGGTGGATCACCCGCAGCTTTTCAGGAGGCGTCTGCGGGTAATTTTTCAGGACGTACTCACGGATGCTGTCGGAGACGCAAATCACGCGTTCGCCACGGGTCATGACTTCGGACCAGCCATTGACCGAGTAGAAGCCGTGAACGGTGGTCACCAGCCGCGGCCGGGTTTCCGGATCCGTCTTCCGCCAGGCGAGGTAAGCCAGCCATGCCGGGACCCGTGAGCGCAAATGAAGGATGTCCGGTTTTTCCCGCTCCAGGAGCCGCCGCAACTGCTGCACCAGCAGAAGGGATGAAAGCCGCTTGCGTCCGACGGGCAGGGTGATGTGCCGGGTGCCGCCGGATTCCAGTGCGGCGACGAGCCGGCCGCCGCCCGAGATCACGATCGACTCATGGCCCTGCCCGACGAGATGGCGCGCCAGTTCCAAGGTGCCGCGCTCCACCCCGCCGGATTCCATTTCGGGGATCAACTGGATGACTTTCATGAAAGGGACAGGTCCGGGAAAAAGCGTTCCATCACGATCTTCGCACAGCGATCGGCCTCGCGAAGGGTTTCCTTCGGCGCCGGGAGGGGAGTCCCGGAAGGGTGATTAGAGAAGCGGGTGACGTAGCCGTCTTCAGCAAGCTTGCGGATCCCGCGCACCACCCGGCTGTTTTCTTTCCGCACAGGTACGGGCAGGATGCCGACGCGTGCTCCGCTACTAAGCGCCTCGTAGATCATCGAGACACTGTCCTCCGTGACCCAGACTTCCTCCGCGGCAGCCAGCCTGCCCGGCAGCCAGCCCGGGCCGGTGGCGGCGTGCGGATGGATGTGTAAATCCGAGCAGGCAGTGGCCAGAGCCGGGAGCGTCTCCGGAGGAGTCCGGCGTGAGTCGGTGGCCTCCCAGCCGGGTCCGTCCACCAGCGATTTCACCATCGCTTGAACCTCGCCCTCATTCCAGCCATGCGACGCCGAAGGGCCGCCGATCAGAATCATTCTGCCGCTCTTCGGAATGTCGCCCACCGGCGACACCCGGTTGAGCGCGCCCAGCGTGGGGATGAAATTCTCCGGCATGGTGACGCCCTTCAGATCGTGGACAGGCACCAGGCAGAGATCGAAAAGCATCGCGGGTAGGCTGGGCTTCATCAGGAGGATGGAAGGCACCTCATATTTCCGGGCCAAGAAGATCAGCGACGGATGAGTCGCGTGTCCGGCGCCGATGATCAGGTCGGGCTGTGTCCCATTCCGGGATCCTTCCCACGCCGCACCGAGTCGACGAAACAGGCCTGTCGCCCCGGCCAGGGAGGTGCGGACGACCTTGACCGGCGTCAGTCGCCCCAGTGCCTCAGCCAAGCCCATCGACTGGTTCTCGTGGCCCGGCTTCCCGTCGGAAACGATCAGGATCTGAAGAGTCTGGCTCATTTTCCGGCGGAGGGGACTTCGGCGAGAGCGGATACGACCTCGCTCCATCCTTCGGGCGAGGCGGGACACGGGAAATGCCGTGTCCATGGCTTCTTCGCTCCGTGGCAGCCGATGATGGAGCGGATGCCCTCCTTTCGGCAGACGCCGGCGAGTTCGGGCGATGGACCAAACAGCAGCGCGGCATCGATGGGCGCCCGGTGAGTCCGGTCGATCTGATCGAAGAAGCGCGCCACCGGCTGGTTCAGGTCCCTGCGATGAATGGCCACCCGGGGTGAGCCGGATCGCCACGGGTTCCCCTCCTCGAGCACCAGGTCGATGAAGATATCGGCACGGGCAGCCAATAGCGCCTCCGTCAAGGCCGTCTCCTGGGCGGAGGGAGCCTCCACCAGCAGACGGCACGGCACGGTTGCCTCTTCAGCGACCTTCGAATCAAAGCGGGTGTAGAAGCTCAGTGGCCGGGTCCGGTCGACCCGCCAGCGATCGTGAAACCAGAAGACATCCTGCAAACGATCCAACATCGCGTGCTCCAGATGATGCATGATTTCCGCGGTCGAACTGCGCGACGGCACCGGTCTCGCGGTGAGCTGCCATCGGGCCAGGCCGGTCTCGACGATCGACAGCGTGATCATTGCCGATTTCGCTCGTCGCGCCAGGAGGCTGGGGAGAGGGGTGCAAGAGGACAGTTTGCCGAAAAAGGTGCAGATCTCGCCGTGTCCGCCGGCTCGCTGGTCACCCATGATCGTGACCACTCCGCCTTCCTTCAGCAGGTTTGCCGGCCCGAAAAAGCCGTCATGTTTGTTGAAAAGAACCGCACCTTCCTGGGTTCTCCGCTGGACGGTCAGCTCGTCCATGAGGGGATTTGCCAGAGGCCGGTAGATGGGTCCGCCGCGGACGTTTTCGCCCACTTCGCGGATCAATTGAGCCAGCACCTCCCAGTTCCCCATGTGCGACCATACGAGCGCCACTCCCTGACCTTTTCTGATGGGGCCTAGCAGATGCTCCAGCCCATCGAACTGAATGTGCTGCCGGACTGTCTTGGGATTCGTGACGCCAACCGCCAGACTGCAGAGCATATTCGATCCCGCGCGCAGAAAGGTCTTCCACACCAGTGCGGGAATGTCCGGCTGCGGGGATTTCCAGCCCGCCGTGGCGATTCGGAGGTTCCGTGTCACCAACCCGCGATGCTTGGCCGAAACGGCCCACGCCAGAGCTCCCAGTGCCTGACCTTTGGCGTCCACCACCTCCAGGGGAAACCAGCTCAGCATGGACTCAAGCAGCCGGTAGGCGGCGAATTCCAACCGGTGGCTGAGCCGGGGAGCGGGTAGGGGATCGGCTTCGCCGGACATGTGAGGAGGACAATTCACCGTCGGCGCCTTTCCGGCAAGCCCGGGGCTTGCGTTCTCGCCGTTCCTCCGTGTAGCCTCCCGCCGCTCTGCCCCCGTAGTTCAACGGATAGAACAAGGGTTTCCTAAACTCTAGATCTGGGTTCGATTCCCGGCGGGGGCATTTTGTTGATAGTGAATGGATTGACGCCGCCTGTGGAGTGATTCCATCCAGGTGTTGCGGTCGGGATCGGCTGGAGGGGACATGCTCTACCGCGTGCCGGGGCGCTGGGGGATCTGACTGCAGGCCTTCTGCCGTATTGGCTGCCACGGTCGCTGTGGTGCAGCACGTTCTTCTATTCGTCGTAACCCTGCTGACTACGGCTCATTCACCCTGTCTGCCGATATGGCTGGAATTGTGGACGGATTCAGGGATTCTATATGAGACGATAGTGCCGTTGATTGAGCTGAGAGGCGTAGCGATCCGGGGACCATTTTGATTATTTGGGTTCTGACGCAGCCATGAACACGCCCGTCAGGAAGCGGTGGCCTCCCATGGGATCTTCGCCGCCGCCCGGAGTCCCTGCGGCGCCAGAGCGTGGTGACCGTTCCTTCACAGCAACCGCGACCTTAGCCGATCCTTAAAACCAATACCGCGCCTTATGGCTATTCGTCATCTCTTCCGTTTGATTTTAGCAGTTTCGCTTACGGCATCCGCCGTCGCCGAACCCGTTCCAGCATTCCGGGCCGGATGCGCTTCCTACACCTTCAACCGGTTCACCGCCTACGAGGCCGTTGAGAAGACCAGCCAGGCCGGCGGAACCGTGATCGAGTTCTATCCAGGACAAACGCTCAGTCCATCGGACCCTGCAAGGGTCTCGCCGGATCTGACCGACGCGCAGGTCGATGCCTTGCTTGAGCATTTGAAGAAGAATCATGTCGTGGCCGCGAGCTACTACACGGACATCCCCAAGGATGAGACCCAGGCTCGCAAGGTGTTCGAGTTCGCCCGCAAGATGAAACTTCGCTCGCTCACCACCGAGTCGGACGATGCGATCGACACCATCGAAAAGCTGGTGAAGGAGTTCGACCTCCGCGTGGGATTCCACGAGCACGCGAAAAAGCCGGACGATCCGAACTACAAGCTGTGGGATCCGCAGTTCGTCCATGACCTGGTGAAGAACCGCGACCGGCGGATCGGCGCCTGTGCGGATACCGGCCACTGGGCCACGTCGGGCCTGGTTCCGCTGGATGCGCTCAAAATCCTGGATGGGCGCATCATCAGCCTCCACCTGAAAGACCGCAAGGAGATCGGCCGGGAGACGACTGACCAGATCCTCGGCTCGGGCATCTCGAACATCGCGGGAATTCTCCAGGAACTGCGGCGCACCAAGTTCGACGGCAGCATCTTCATCGAATACGAAGCGAACTGGGAGAACAGTGTCTCCGATGTCAGGCAGTGCCTCGAGTTCGTCAGCAAGAAGCCAACACCTGCCAGCCGATGATCCGGCGTCTTTTCCTCTTGGTTCTCACGACCTCCGCCGCGTTGGCTGCGGACGTGCCGCAGGCGTTCACCCTCGGTGAGCCGGGTCTGAAGGCTGTCACGATCGACAGCGATGAACGCGAATCGTTCCTCGGACTGCAACTCGATAGCGCCGGACGTTTGTTCGCCGGCTGCCGCGAGGCTCTTTTCGTCTACGAACCCGCACCTCGTGGTCTCTATCAGCAGCGGCAGGAGCTGTTCCGCTTTCCGAAGGATGCCTGGATCTACGACATCGCGATCCGGGGCGATGACCTCTACGTCTCCACCCACACCGCGATCTATCTTCTGGAAGGGGCCGTGAAGAAGCGCCAGGGCATCGTCCCGCGGCGGCTCGTCTGGGGCCTGCCCATGATGAAGGGCTTCGACATGCATCAGGGGATCCACGGCATGGCCATCGGGCCGGAGGGCGACATCTATTTTTCGAATGGCGATGAAATCGTCGGTTATGGGGAGTTCAAGCGCCCCGACCACTGGTCGCACTGGACGTATTTCCACTGGACAAAAGGCACGCAGGTCACCGGTGGCGGGGGTGTGTTCCGGATCAGCCCGGATGGAGAAAAGTTCGACGTGATCGCCGCTGGAACGCGGAACAATTGCGGAATCTCTTTCGACCGGTCATGGAATCTCTTCGCCAGTGACAACGATCACGAGGCGATGCCGGAGCGCTACGTTCCGGGGCGGCTGCTCCACGTCACGCCCGGCGCCTATTTCTCCTGGCCGCGCGGCTGGATGCCGGAGAAAGAGCCCTGGCGGGCGGACCTGCTCGACACCATGTATCCGGACGTCGGCCGTTATGTCCCGACGGGACAGATCTACTATGACGACACCTTCCTGCCCGAGGCGTGCCGGCACAGCCTGTATGTGGCCGAGTGGGGCATGGGAAAGTTGCTTCGCTACCCGCTGCGAGCCCAGGGCGCGTCGTTCAAGGTCGAGCAAAAGGACTTTCTCAACAGTCCTTCGGAAGTCCGGCCGGTGGGACTGGCGGTGGGGCGGGGAGGCCGGATCTTCACGAGTGTCTGCCACATGAAAGGCAACGAAGCCTCTCCCATGTATCGTAGCGAGATCATCATGATCACGCGGAAGAATGATGCGGATGCCGCCCCCTTTGACGGCTACGAAGAAACTGCCGCTTCCGTGGAAAAACTCTATGCGGAGCTGGAGACGCCCTCGTGGCAGCGCCGCTATCGCGCCCACGTGGAGCTGTTGCGTCGCGGCGCGCCGGCGTGTCGACCGGCGGCTGCGAAACTCTTGAAGGCCACTCCCGGATCGCCACTATCGATCCATCTGCTTTGGCTTGCCGCTGCCGCTGGAGCCTTGGATCAGATCACTTCGCTGACCGCGTCCCCGGTGGCCGAAATACGGCATCAGGCACTCCGCGCGCTGGCCCGGTTCGCATCCACTCCCGATCGCGGGATCTTTGAGCGGGCCCTGGGAGATCCGAACCCCCAGTGCGTGCAGGTCGCCCTCTCGACCCTGCGCGACCGCTTCGAAAGCGTGCCGCTTGCCCGGGTCACCGTGATCGCCCGTAGCCCGGATCGTCTTTTGCGTCAGTCCGCCGTCCAGCTGCTTACCGCCCGCCTCACGAGTGCCGACGTGCAGAGGCTCTGCGAATCCGCCGACGCTGCCGACCGCCTGACCGGAATCCTTGTCGCCGGGCAACGCCTCACCGTTCCTCCGCTCGTGGGTCCGCTTCCCACCGATTGGCCGCTCGATCCGATGGAGAGCAACGTCACGTATGTCGGAGAGACCGTGGACCTGCCGACCCGAGGGCCGCTGGGAAATTTCACCCTGGCGGATGTCTGGTCGAAGCGATCGAAATCGGCGGAAGATGAAACGCTCTTCGCATTGTTGGAACGGCGGCTTCACGATCCCGTCCCCGGCCATGCGAAGCAGGCCGCTTTCTTTCTGCGCTTGCTGAAGGACCCGCGGACGGATGCGGAGTGCGCGGACATTCTGGGTCTGCCCGCCACCGGGGTGGCACAAGGCGCTCCTTTGAAAGGGGCATCCAGTGCCGGCATCATGGAGTTGCCGGATGAGTTCAAGACATTGGATTGGGTCAAAGAGACCGCGGCGGGCAACCGTTCAAATGGAGCGACACTCTTCGCCCAACGCGGCTGCGTCGTGTGCCACGCGGCCAAGCCCGGTGATACCGGTGGAGGCGGCCCGTCACTGGTTGGCGCGGGCAGCCGGTTCTCCATCCCCTATCTGGTGGAGTCCGTCATCACTCCCAATAAAACCGTGTCGCCGATCTTCCGTTGGACACTGGTGACGAAGAAAGACGGAAGCGCCGTCGCCGGGCTGATCACGGGGGAAACCAGCGCCGAGATCGACCTTCTGCTCCCGGCCGGGATTCACCAGACCGTCAAAAAGGAGGAAGTGGCCAAGCGTGAGCAGCAGGACCGTTCGCCCATGCCGGAAGGCCTGATTCAATCTCCCGCCGAACTGCGCGATCTGATAGCCTACCTGATGTCACTTAAGGACGACTAATGACGACCGGCAATTGATGGCCGCCATTCCAGGAAAGTGTGGGGATCATCATGCCACGGGTTTTCGGGGGTGCGACTATTGTTTCACTGTGAAAACCGCGCCTAACGCTTGCGCCTCTTGCGCTCGCGATACTCGGAAGGACTGCAGCCGTACTTGCGGCGGAAGAGGCGATTGAAGAATGAGACCTGCATGAATCCGCAAGAGAGTGAGATCTCAATGACGGACCGCTTGCTCTCGATCAACTGGCGGCGCACCTCGGTGAGGCGGATTTCCTGGAGGAAGTCGGTGAGGGTTTTGCCTGTGTGCCTCTTGAACTGGCGCCAGAATGTCGGTTTACTAAGGCCAGTAAACTTGAGGATTTCCTCCATCCGCACTTCGTCGCGGAAGTTTGCAATGAGGTAGCGGACCGCCACGCTCATCGCCAGCTGGTAGGTGGTCTCGGCAGGCAGCGAGAACGATTGGGTGGAGAGCGGCTTGGCTTCGGCGGAGGAAGCCGATGCAAGCGCGGAAAAAATTCGCAGTAGCAGACCCATTCGGTCCAGCCCACCTCCCGCGACCGTGTCCTTCATCAGTTGCGTGATCTCCCGCTGGGTTCGGCCGGTGCAATAGAGGCCGCGGCCCGCATGGCGGAACAGAGGGATGACGGCCATCGCTTCCGGCAGATTCCAGAAGGGATGGCCGGTGGGGAAATCCCACTGCACGGAAAGCCCGGAGGTATCACCCAAGGCATGCCAGTAGTGAGGCAGGTTCGCTCCCAACATCACCAGTTCACCGGGCACGATCGGACCGATGTGGTCGCCCACGAAGCGGGTGCCAGCTCCGTTATGAAAGAGCGTCAGCTCCATGTGCTGATGAAAATGCCAGGCATTCCCGACGCCTACGATGCGTTCGACGCGGTTGCCGGGATGGACGACATCGACCTCTCGCAGATTCCGGTCCCAGCGAAGAAGCCGGAACGACGAACCGGCGGACAACTGGATGTGCTCTCGGCTGCCTGGCATCGGGGGAACTCTAGTAGTTGGCGCGGCTCCGACAAGTTCGCCCGGGGACAATTCATCAGGAGCAGGCAAGTGAAGCGCTGGGGAAAGCGAGACGCAAGCGGTTGAATCCGAGTCTTCCGGGGTGAAACAAAAGTCACTGACGGTGGAACGCGAGGCGTAGAGCGCGAGCTTCATCCCGGTCATCTTGCGGTCAAGCCGGGGAACCCGCCCGGCTTATGGACCGGCACGTTGGAGATTCCTTGCTTCGGCTACATCTCCTCCCTCCCGCCGTTGATTCCAACCGCTGAAGAAAAAACCCATGAAAAAAACCCATCGCTTCCTGCTCGTCAGCTCCTTCCTCGGCTCCACGCTGGGTCAAGTCCAAGCCAACAACGGCACGTGGACGAAGTCCGCCACCGGCGGCCTCTGGAGCGGCACTGTCAACTGGTCCGCCGGCACGATCGCGGTCGGATCCGGCTTCACGGCCGACTTCAATACCCTCGACATCGCGGCGGACAACACGGTCCACCTCGATGCTCCGCACACGCTTACCAACCTGACCTTCGGTGATATAAACTCCGGCACCGCGGCCGGCTGGATTCTGGACAACAACGGCAACGCCGCCAACATCCTCACGCTCGACACCACGCTGGACACTGCGCCGGCCATCACCGTCAACGGGCTGGGTACGGGGAAGAAGGTCACGATCAGCGCGGAGGTGGCGGGCGTCACCGGCCTGACCAAGGCGGGCGTGGGCACGCTCGTGCTCACGGGCGCGAATACCTACACGTCGGATACCCGCGTGACGGGCGGCACCTTGAAGTTCAGCGGCGGTAGCCTCGATGCCGCGCACAATCTGTATATCGGCGCGGGAGCCGGCGCCAGCGGAGCCATGGTTATGGATGGCACCGTGGAGACGCTGAATTTTTTCGGCGGCGGATATCCCGATGGGGTCTATGTCGGGCGCGACAGTGCCGGAACTCTCGATGTCAATGCGGGGATTCTGTCGAATCCAGGAGGCGACGTCACCGTTGCCTCCAAAGATGCCGGGTCGGGCGGTTCGACCGGAACGATCACGGTGGATGGGGGCAGTATCGAGGCCGGGCGGTTCATCATCGCCGATGACCAGAACAGCACCGCCCTGGTCGTGCTGAAGTCCGGGTCGATTTCGATCACCGGCCCGATCATTTTCGGGGGCGGGGGCGCCACTGCGGCCGCCGCCGGCAGTTTGGAGCTCAGGGGTGGAATCCTGAGCACCTCCAGCGTGTTTCGTTACAGCGGGGCGACGGCTTCCACGTTTATCCTGAATGGCGGCACGATCCAGGCCGCGGCCGCGAACGGGGGCTTTTTCAATGGAGGTATCACCTATAACGTGCAGGCAGGCGGCGCGAAATTCGACACCGCCGGCTACGACATCGGGGTCGGGCAGGTTTTGGCGCACGATGGCGCGGCGCTGGATGGAGGCTTGACCAAATCCGGCGCGGGGACGCTGACGCTGGGCGAAAAGAATACCATCAATGGCAACGTGCTCGTTTCCGACGGAGTCCTCGAGTTGACCGGAGGCGCCGCCTCCGACGCCAATCCGCTCGGCGCCAATGTGGCAGGCAGGATTGTGACCGTGGCTTCGGAGGCAACCTTGCGGACTCTCACCACTGATTCGATCGATTATTTCAGCGACATCGTGAACAACCTGGCGTTCGTCGTCCGCGGCACCTGGGAAAACAATCCGTCGAACGCGACAAACACGGGATTCCAGCGAGTCGATAATCTGACGCTGGAAGGTGCGGCGATCACCGATCGCGGACAGCACGGGGCTGGCTATGGCGGAATCCTGATGGCGGGCGCCGTCAGCGTCGGAGGCTTGGCTCCCTCGACCTACGATCAACTGGACGGCGGTTCGGGGCTCAGCATCCTCGATACAACCTTCAATGTCGCCGACGTCACCGGTAACGCGGGCGCGGACTTCACCATCAACGGAGGGATTCGGGAGGTGCCAGCGCGTGGCACAGGGAATCTCACCAAGAGCGGCGCCGGCACGCTGGCGATCACGGGCGTGAGCAGCTATTCCGGCGCGACCACCATCGATGCCGGCACGGTAACGGTGGGTGGAGCGGGCGTCTTGGGCAACGGCAGCTACGGGGGCGACATTACGCTCACCGCGAGCGGCAGCATCTTGAATTTCGCGAGTTCGGCTGATCAAATTTGCTTCGGAAGCATCAGCGGCAGCGGCTCGGTGATCCATAGTGGCACGGGCGTTTTGACCCTCTCGGGAGGCAATTCGTATACCGGTCCGACCTCCGTGACTGCCGGCACCCTGCTGGTGGACGGATCCATCGAAGACAGCGCGCTGACCGTGACCGCTGGCGCCACCGTGGGTGGCATCGGCGCCCTGGGAAGTGTCGTCATTTCGGCAAACGGGAACATCGCACCGGGTGACGCAGGAACCATAGATCATCTGGGGGCGGGTTCTGCGACCATCGCAGGGCACCTGAAGATCGACCACGACGGCTCCCAGCCGCTCACCTGCGACCTTCTTGAAGTCAGCGGCAATCTCA
>JAQGPE010000547.1 GCA_028293225.1 Akkermansiaceae bacterium
ATGTGGGTGGGGATTTTCCTGTTCGTCGGGCTGGCCTTGCTGGGCGGCCTGATCGTGCAGTTCGGGCGCTTCGGGGACCGGCTGCGCGGGAAATACACGGTGGTGGTGGTTTTTGACGATGCCTCGGGGCTGATCAAGGGCTCGGACATCCGGATGGGCGGCGCGCGGATCGGCAAGGTCGCGGAGCAGCCGGAACTCAACCCGGATGTGAAGGTGCAGGTGACCATGAGTATCGACGACGCGATCCACATTCCGCAGGGCTCGCTGATGCAGATCGCCTCCGCCACGCTGCTGGGGGACAAGATGATCGTGATCACCCCGCCGGAGACTTCGACGGGGAAATACATTGAGGCGGGCTCGGTGCTACGCGGCGGCGGGCCTTCCGGGCTGGATGCGATCCAGAACAATGCGGAGGCGGTGAGCCGGGATGCGCGGCGGCTGATGCAGGAGGCGGAATCGACTTTCATGAAGGTGGACTCGGCGGTGGATGACATCCGCATCGTGACCGGGCGGCTGGCGGACACGCTGGAGAAGGTCAACGAGTCGATTTTATCGGAAGACAACCTGGCGAGCATCGACGGGACGATCGGGAATTTGCAGAAGACCACCGACTCCTGGGCGAAGGCCAGCGCCACGCTGGAGCCGACCCTGGCGGATGCGCGGCGGACGCTGCTGTCCTTCCAGGAGACCTCGGACGCGGCGAAGAAGACCCTGGCGACCGTGGACAAGCGGATCGACCAGCTGGAGCCGGCGCTGCGGGATGTGCCCAAGGCGGTGGCCTCGATTTCGCGGGCCGCGGACAAGGCCGGCAACGCGATCGAGCGGGCCGAGAAGGGCCACGGCCTGCTGGGTACCCTGGCCTATGACCGCGATGTGACGGACGACGCCAAGACCTTCATCCGCAACCTGAAGCAGCAGGGCATCCTGCGCTACCGGGACAAGGAAACGCCGCAGGACGACCCGCGCAACCGCTTCCGCGGGCAGCGGCGGTGAGTCCGGAAGCCGGGCGGAAAAGGCCGGTGGAAAAGATGGAATGGGAGTGGCAGCGCAAGGCGCGGATCGGCTAGGAATAGCCGTGATCGCAAAGCTTCCGCGGTGGGTCTGGTCAGGGGCCGGGATTCTGGCGTTTGTGGCCGGGATGGTGAATGTGACCGGACTGCTGGGCTTCGAGCACCAGGCGGTGACCCACCTGACCGGGACGACGTCGCTGCTGAGCCACGCGGTGGCGGCCGGGGACGGGGCGATGGCGTGGCGGCTGTTGGGAGTGATCGCCGCCTTTGTCGCGGGTTCGGCTTTCAGCGGGTATGTCATCCGGGACAGCACGCTGCGGCTGGGACGACGCTATGGGGTTTCACTGGCGGTGGAGTCGCTGCTGCTGGTGGTGGCGGTGCCGCTGCTGAACCGCGACTGCCACCTGGGGGTCTGCCTGGCCTCCGCGGCGTGCGGGCTGCAGAACGGGATGGCGACGGTCTACAGCGCGGCCACGGTCCGGACGACCCACCTGTCCGGGATGTTCACCGACCTGGGCATTTACCTGGGCCATCTGCTGCGCGGGCTGGGGGTGGACTGGCGGCGGCTGAAGCTGTGCGGGGTGATCATCACCGGCTTTCTGGCAGGGGGCTGGGCGGGGTCGCTGGCCTACCGCGGGCTGGGCTACCAGGCTCTGTTCATCCCGGCGGCCATCACCGGATGCGGAGCGGCGGCCTATGCGGTCCGCGGGCTGCTGCGACCGGCCGGGAGGTGACAGGGACGGCGTGCGTTTCGGACATGCAGGCCGCGTGACAAGACGACTGTTAGTGCTACGGTGCGGGTCATGCGTTCCGTCTCCGTCCTGTGTCTGGCCTTGCTGTCGGTGTTGCTTTCCTCCTGTGCGACCTGCTGGCGCGGCGGGATCCCGATGCGGAAGTACGAGGAGCAGGCGCAGTGGGGCGCGGAGGTGGACATCCTGAAGACCGCGAAGGATGTGACGATTTACCGGGGCCTGGCGCACCCGAAGGCGCAGCGCTCGCTGTATGCGAACCAGGTGAAAGCGGGCGGCTGGATGGAGATCCAGGGCTTCAAGTTCTACCAGAAGCCGGCGGACGACCTGCCTGCGGGCACCGCGGAAAAGGTCCTGAAGCTCTACTGCAAGTCCGACTCCCACCAGGCGCTGGCGGTGAAGAACACCTGCCCGGGCTTTCACCCGGACTACGCGCTGGTCTGGAAAAGCGGCGGGACCCAGCGGGTGCTGCAGATCTGCTACGGCTGCCATGAGTGGAAGTACTTCGGCCCCGGCGGCACCATCCACACGGACATCAATGAGCCGGCCTACTTTGACGGGTTGATGCATCTGCTGCCGCGCGGCAAGCTGCAGCACAAGTTCCGCGCCTCGGCGGAGGACGGGCATTGACGGGTTTCTGGAGCGCCATGGTTTTGTGGATGCATGGTCTCAGGTCTGGCGCTAGAGGTTTCACTGCGTTTGGAACCCGCCAAACCTCCAGCGACCCGCCGCCATGACCCCCGAAGAAAGAGACGCGCGCTTCTACCGCGATACCGAGACGATCGCCTTTCCCTGTCTGGACGACCACCAGCTGGACCTGCTGACGAAGCTGG
Organism: Akkermansiaceae bacterium; assembly: GCA_028293225.1. GTDB lineage: Bacteria > Verrucomicrobiota > Verrucomicrobiia > Verrucomicrobiales > Akkermansiaceae > Haloferula. The sequence continues at coordinate 2,593 of JAQGPE010000547.1, forward strand.
GCACCCGCACGATCGTCCGCCCGGGCGAAATGGTGATCAGCGCCGGGGACCGCGAGTTCCCGCTGGCGCTGGTGCTCAGCGGCGAGCTGGAAGTCTACGAAAACCGCGACGGCACCGAGCTGATTCTAGCCACCCCGGGACCGCGCTCGTTCGTCGGGGAGGTCTCGATGCTCAACGGGACCTCGGCGATCGCCAGCGTGCGCGGCAAGGCGGAGGAAAGCGAGGTCGTGCTGGTCCCGGGCGGGAATCTGCGCCAGGCGCTGGCCGACCTGCACGGGATCGGCGAACCGCTGGTGCAGGCTTTCATGATGCGGCGCGCCCGGCTGCTGCGCGACCCGGAGTTCGCCGGCCTGCGGATCGTGGCCGAACCGCGCTGCCGGATGGGGCACCGCATGGACGACTTTCTCGGCAAGAATCACATCCCGCACCGGCTGGTCGATGCCCGAAGCTCGGAGGGGATTTCCATCTGCGGCCACTATGAACTGGCGCCGGAGAGCCTGCCCGCGCTGATCACCGGGGATGGCTCGGCTCTGGCGAATCCCTCGATCTTCGAAGTGGCGCGCGCCGCCGGGCTGCTGCGACCGCTGTCGGGGGAAAAGGATGCGGAGCTGTTCTGCGACCTGGCCATCGTCGGGGCGGGACCGGCCGGTCTGGCGGCGGCGGTGAACGGCGCGTCGGAAGGGCTGAAAACCGTGGTGCTGGAGAGCTTCGCGCCCGGCGGCCAGGCGGGGTCGTCCTCGCTGATCGAGAATTTCTTCGGCTACCCCACCGGCATCAGCGGCGGGGAGCTGACCAACCGCGCGCACCTGCAGGCCTACCGCTTCGGCGCGAAATTCTCCTCGCCCTCCCAGGTGCTTTCCATGGCATTTTCCGGCGGGGACCACGGCGCGGCACTCCGGATCGATGGCAGCGGCACAGTGCTGCGGGCGAAGTGCGTGATCATTTCCACGGGAGCGCAGTACAACCTGATCGACGCGGAAGGCCGCGAGCGCTTCGAGGGCCTGGGGGTCTACTATGCGGCCACGGCGATCGAGGCCAAGTGGTGCCGGGATGTGACGGTGGTCGTCGTAGGTGCGGGCAACTCCGCGGGCCAGGCGGCGATGTTTCTTTCCGAGCATGCCTGCCGGGTGATCCTGGTGGTGCGGGGCGAGGGGCTGGCGAAAAGCATGTCGAGCTATCTGTCCACACGGGTGGAGGTGAACCCGAACATCGAGATCCGCTACAGCACGGTGATCCGCCGGATGACCGGTGCGGACCGGCTGGAGGAAATCGAGATCGCGAACACCCGGACCGGGGTGCAGGAGACCGTAGCGACTGCCGCAGTGTTTTCCATGATCGGAGCCGCGCCCTGCACCCACTGGCTGCCGCCGGAGATCCTGCGGGACGAGAAGGGCTTCATCAAAACCGGCCGCGCCGTGGTCGATGCGCCCGCCTGGAAAGGAGCGGACCGTCTGCCCTATCCCTTCGAAACGAGCATGCCGGGAGTCTTTGCGGCAGGCGATGTGCGGTCGGGATCGGTGAAACGCTGCAGTGCCGCCGTGGGAGAAGGCAGCATGGCGATCGAGAACGTACACCAGGTGCTGGGGACGTATGCCTGAGGGGGGCGTTCGGCTCGACCTTTCGTGTCTCGGAACGCTTGTCGAAAGTGGCTGATGCGTCCCGCTTCAGCGCTAAAAGCATACAGCCGTAGGCTGCTGGATCATTGAAGGACGGGCTGGTTTTCCCTTGCGGAAGAAGAGGAAGTGCGACCTGCGGTCGTGGGCTTTTAAAGCTGAAGCGGGACGCATCAGCCACTTTCGACAGGCGTTGCACAGGCCGCTGAGGCAAGAACCAATGCACTTTCGACAGGCATCCGGCAGCACCGGTCCGACAGCGGGATTCTTCCCACCCCACTCACCCACAGAGCGGCATGCAGAGCTTCAGCAGCGCCGGGTCGAGCTTGTACTTGGAGTCCACCACGGTGTGGATCGGCAGGTGGCCAAAGGTGCCGTCGCGGTAGACCATGATGGCATTGGTATTTCCGGCGTGCAGGGAGTCCACCGCGGCGACGGCGAACTTGTAGGCCATGATGCGGTCGTAAACCGTCGGGGAACCGCCGCGCTGGACGTGGCCGAGCACGGTGAGGCGGGCTTCCATGCCGATGGAGTCGTTGATCCAACGGGTCAGGTAGTCACCCATCTTGGTGCCCTCGGCGACGATGGCCAGGATGTAGCCGCGGCCCTCGTTGCGGATCTCGTGCTTCAGCTTGGCGCCGATGGCGTCGAGATTGTAGGGCAGCTCAGGGGTCAGGCAAATTTCCGCTCCGCAGGCCAGCGCACTGACCATGGCCAGGTAGCCGCAGTGGCGGCCCATGACCTCGATGACGAAGGCGCGGGAGAAGGAGGTGGCGGTGTCGCGGATGGAGTCGACCGACTGGCGGATGATGTTCAGCGCGGTGTCCACGCCGAGGCAGTAGTCGGTGCCGGCGATGTCGTTGTCGATGGTGGCTGGGATGCCGGCGAAGGGGATGCCGAAGTCGGCGTAGAACTGATTGAGCGCGCGGAAGGAGCCGTCGCCGCCGACGACGATGAGCTTGCCGATGCCGCGCTTTTTCAGATTTTCGTAGGCCTGGCGGCGGAAGTTGATGTCGAAGAAGCGCTTCGAGCGGGATGAACGCAGGATGGTGCCGCCGCGGTGGAGGATGCCCGAGACGAGTTCGCGGGAGGACTCCACGATCTTGTCGTCGATCAGTCCGCGCAGGCCGTCATACACCAGCCAGGGCTTGTAGCCCTTGGCCGCGGCGTATTCGGCGGCACATTTGACGGCGGGGTTCATGCCGGCGGAGTCGCCGCCGGAAGTTAAAATCGCGATGCCTTCGCTCATGGATGCGGGCGCAGGGAAAGGGAGTGCCCGGCCGGTAGCAAGCACAGGATGTGCCCGACTGGGCGTCTGGAGCTTGCAGGATGCAACGAAACCGTCTGGAAAACGGCATCGTGCAATCCGCACGGTGAGTTTGAAGCGATTGAGAATGAAGGATTTTTACTTATTATAAGGCGATTACAACGGAGGATGCGGTCTGGCCGGGTTCTTGCGATAGAGGATCCCGAATCCCAACCAAGGAACCCGATGTTAAACTGGACCTTTACCTTCCTGGTGCTCGCTCTGATCGCCGCCGTCCTCGGATTTTCGAGTCTTGCCGGCGCGGCGGCGGGGATCGCGCAGATTCTTTCCATGATCTTTCTCATCCTGTTGGCGGTGTCAGCCCTCGGCCGCGTGCTGCAGAGGCCGAGCCACTGACGGGCTGGAAACGCGCCGCGACACTCCCGACGGGTGTCGCGGCCGTCAAAAATCCCCCCAACAAAATGGGCAAAGAGAAATTCTTTGCTCGAATCCCCCCGAAAACCTGCACGCCCTTTGGTCGTGCAAACAGGCGGGCAGCCTCTCAGCTGCCCGCCTGTCTACTTTGCACGGCGACTCCCGATGTGTATGAAACTGCCTGCGCTGTTCCTTTCCCTTGCCGCCCTTCCCCTCTGCGCGGCCCCACCGGTCATCGGCAACAACGAGCCGAGCGGCGATCCCCTGCCCGACTACGGCAAGGGCTACCTGACCTTTTACCTGGATAACGATCTGTTCGGCGGCCATGACCGCGACTACACCAACGGAGCGCGGCTGTCCTGGATTTCCGAGAACCGCGATCCGGCGGAGTTCGGAGCTTTCCAGAACATCATGCGGCGCTTTTCCGGGGACAATGAGAGCTTCCCGGCCTTCCAGAAGATCACCGGTTTCAACGACCTGACCAAGGTCCGCTACAACTACGGGCTCTCGCTGACGCAGCTGATGTACACGCCGGAGGACCCCCTCCCCTACGGCCAGCCGCTCAACCAGCGGCGCTACGCCGGGTGGCTGGCGCTGGGATTCTCCCTGCACGTCAAGGACGACAAGATCCTCAACTCGACCGAGTTCACGATCGGGATGACCGGGCCGAACTCCTTTGCCGAGAACACCCAGGATTTCATCCACGACATCCGCGACATCCAGAAATTCAACGGCTGGAAGAACCAGATCCCGAATGAACTGACGGCGGACCTGAGCTTCGTGCAGAAGCGCCGGGCGGATTTCATCAAGTGGAACTACGGCGCCTTTCGCGTCGACGGCCTGACGGAGTGGGGCGGCCGGCTGGGGACCTTCCGGACCTCCGCGCACGTGGGCGGGTTCTTCCGCGCGGGCTACAATCTGCCGCCGGACTTCTCCGATCCGCGGCTTTCCGACACGGCCTACTCGCACCGCTACTTCGACACCAACGATGTGTATGTGAGCAACTGGTCGGTCTACTTCCTGGGCGGAGTGACCGGCCGCCTGGTCGGCTACGATGCGACGCTGGACGGGCCGCTGTTCAGCGACTTCAAGACCGGGAATACCAAGGAGCCGCTGGTGGGGGAAATCTTCGCCGGCGCCGGGATCCGCTATCGTGACGTGGAGTTCAGCTACGTGCACACCTGGCAGACGGAAGAGTATCGCCAGCAGGTGGACGGCGCGAACTTCGGCTCCGTGGCCATCCGAGTGAAGTTCTGAGGTCGAACGAGTTCTAGGAGGTCGAGGAACGCCTGTCGAAAGTGGCTGATGCGTCCCGCTTCAGCACGAAAGGCTCACGACCGCAGGTCGCACTTCCTCTTCTGCTAACAAGAGAAAACGTCTCATTTCTTCAATGATCCAGCAGCCTGCGGCTGTGAGCTCTCAGCGCTGAAGCGAGACGCATCAGCCACTTTCGACAGGCGTCCGGTGCCACTGGTCCGGCAGCAGGCAGTGGACCGGCTCGGGAAGCCCTCCCCTGCTTCCCAAACACGAAAATGGCCGCCTCTTTTCAAAGGCAGCCATCATGCGTGTGCAGGGGTCGAGGGGGTAAACCGGCTCATTTGTCGGTGACGGCCATGCGGTTGTCGACTTCGTGGGCGCCGCCCTTGTAGGCGTTCTTCACCACGGTGTCCGCGGTCTTCTTGGAGGAGACCGTGCCGCTCAGGAGCGCCTTACCCTGATTGACGCTGACCTGGACTTCCTTCGAGTTCACGCCGGGAGTCCAGAAGAGCTGCTTGCGGATGCCATCGGCAATCCGGGCATCGGGGGTGGTCTTGTCATCGCGGACCGCGGCGGCGCGGGCATCGACGACGATTTCGTTCTTCAGGCTTTTCACCCCGGGGATGGCGGCGGCGAGGATCGCGGCCTTGGCCTTTTCATCATTGGAGAAAGCCTGGCCACCGATGGTGCAGAGGCCGTCCTTGCAGTCGGCGGAGAGGCCGAGGTAGGCAAGAGTCTGGTCCTTCTTCAGAGCGGAGGTGATATTGGCGGCCGTGGCGGCATCGCCGGTTTCACCCAGGATGATGAGTTCGTTCGAAACTCCGACCACGCCGGGCAGGCCGCGGGCGGTCGACTCGGCGGCGGTGCGGGCCTGGGAAGAAGGGGTGCTGCCGGCCAGGGTGACGATGCCTTCGGAAAGGCTGGGATTGATCTTGGAACCCTGGACCCGGGAGTCGGCGGCCAGCGCGTCATTCAAGGCGGCCAGCGTTTCCGCCGGGGTGAAGTTCTTGTCGGTCAGGCCTTCCATGGCGAGGTCGCTGTTGACCACGATGTCTTCGCCTTTCACTTCCATCACGCCGGTGACGTGGGCCTGGCGGATCAGGCGTTCCTTTTCGGCGCGGCTGCCGACTTCGCCAGCGATGCTGACGACGCCGTCCTTCACGGCGATGTCGACGCGGACGCCGTCATAAAGAGGGTCGTGCTTCACCATGTGCTGGATCTGGGCGCGGATGGCGCCTCCGCTGCGGATGGTTTCGAAATTCACCGCCAGACGGTTGTCGATTTCGCGGATGCCCGGGACCTCGGCGACGATGGCTCGGGCGAGTTCCTGCTCATCCCACGTGCCGACTTCACCGGAAATCATGGCGTGGCGATCCTGGACGCGAATCCCGACCTTGCTGGCATCGAGAGCGGGGCTCTTGGCCAAAGCGCGCAGGGCACGCTCGCCGAGCGCGTCGTCCGACGCGACCGGCTGGATGATGCGGACGTGGTTGATCACGGCGCGAACACCGTGGGTGGCCATGGCGCGGGCGGCGGCGCGTTCGGACTGGTCGATCGAGAGAGCGGAGCCTTCCAGAGTGACGATGCCTTTCGCGGTGGAAGCCGTGATGGATGAGCCGGTCAGCTGCCGGTCGGCTTTGACGTCCATCTTGATGAACGAGGAAATTTCAGCGGCGCCTTCGGGGCCCTGCTGAGGAGTTGCCGTCAGGGGAGACACAGCGACTGTGCCAAGCGCGGCGGCGAGGATCATCCAGCGGGTGGAGCGGGAAAGAATCGTCGTTTTCATTGCTTTGCGTGGATTCGGCGCTCCGCACTGCGAAGCGCCATGAATCCTGTATCGCAAACGACGTGCCACCGGACCTGAGCGAGCCGGACGGGGCTCAGAATCAGGACTTTAGATCTTCGGAATGGCGGCTGGGAGGGCCTGGAAAACGCACGAATCAGGCCCTTTGCCGCGTATTTCGTGCATCCTGCACGGGCGGATCAGGCGTGAATCTTCGCGGTCATCTCGACCAGCTTGGAAACGACGCCGTGGACGGATTTGAGGGCGGCCGGGTTCTTCAGATCGCCGGTGTCCGTGAACTGGTCACCGGCGCTGCCAAGGGCGAATTGGCCGGGGGCGACGAGCATGCCGAGATTGCCGAGGATGGAGCGGAGGTGGACCAGGCTGCGCAGGCCGCCGAGAGCGCCGGGCGAGGCGGACAGCAGGGCGGCGACCTTTCCGGAGAAGGCGGCCAACGGCGGCTCGTCAGCGGATTCCGTGCGGCTGATCCAGTCGATGTAGTTCTTCATCAGCGGGGTGATGCTGGAGTTGTATTCCGGCGAGACGAAGAGGATGGCGTTGGCGGCGATGAAGCGCGCCTTGAGGGCCTTGGCGGGACCCGGGAGGCCGCCAGACTCCTCCAGCTCCTGGTCGAAGAGGGGCAGTGGAAAATCGATGGGGTCGATGAGTTCCACTTCGGCGCCGAGGTCCCTGGCGATTCCGGCGGCGATCGCGGCGAGCTTGCGATTGTAGGAGGCGCGGCGGGCGCTGCCCGGGAGGATGAGGATTTTCGGCATAGGCGACTCTAACGGAGAATCCCCGGCGCTGCACCCGGAAAGGAGCGCAGGAATGCGGCTTTGATCATTGGACATCGCGGCCGGGTTCATTCAACTTGGGCCCCATGTCGAAAGCA
>JAQGPE010000562.1 GCA_028293225.1 Akkermansiaceae bacterium
GGTGATCGCAGTGGAACTGCCGGTGGCTCTGTTTCCACCGACGGTGAAATCAATGACAGAAGAATCAGGCAACCGCCCGCAACAACGACGATGGCGAGTACGGAATAGGTGATACCGGGACGTGAAAACATCAGCAGCCTAGGTGGGGAGTTCAGGATTTACTCATCGATGGCGGGCTGAGGAACCGTGGAAGGATCCTCGGCGATTCCGATCGCTCTCCGGACCTCCTCCCGCAGGGACGCGGCGGATTCGGGGATTTCCGCAGCGATTCGGACTGCCTGATCGTGGTCGGCCAGCGCCAATGAGTGAAAAAGATTTCCGGAGTCCAGTTGACTGCAGGCGAGCGCTGTCTCCGGGTTTTCTGCGATCCATTCCGCAACGAATATCTGGTCATCCGGCGCGATGGGCCCCGGCTTGCGGTTAGCTGCCATCCGGTAATCCGGGGCCTTCGAGTGCAGCCACTGCTCGGGCAGCTTCGCCCCTCCAAAGGAGGCCCCGGCGGCGTAGGGCAGCAACCATTCGTTGCGATCCACCCCGGCGGGGATTCCATCGGCCAGCTCGCGCAGTTTACCGGGATTTTTCTCAAGAATCCCGGCGGCAATCGTACTGGCGTAGGTGAAATCAAGCTTGTCCATGCTCTCTCCCAAGCTGGCGAAAGCCCTTGATGGATCGCTGGCAGCAATCGTCAGCAGCAGCTCCTGGAGGGCCTGTTTGCAGGAAAAAGATTGCGATGGCGGCAAATTCATCGTCGCGGCAAAGGCGGCCTCGAAGTCCCGTTTTCCCCACTCGCCAAGGATCATCGCTATGAACTGCGGTTGCGACCGTCCTTCTTTTCCGAGGCTAAACGCGTAGGCGGCAGGAGCATCCAACTGGCACCAGTGCGAGAGCAGCATCCGGACTTCCCCGCTGTTGGGCTCGAAGCCGAGCTTTACCAGTTTCGCGAGCGCCCCGGCATAGCTCGGTGCCGGGAGGTTGCTCAGCATGGCATCCAGCGCACGCGAGCGTTCGAAGAAGTTGCTGATTTTTGCGATCTCATCCAGGTCGGAGACGCTGCTGGGCTCCGGGCGCGCGGGGCGCACCGCGCTCATGGAAGAAGCCGCGGCGGCGGAATGACCGGGGGTCCCGGGAGACGCTTCACGGGCCCGGTGCAGGGCTGCCTGCGAACTCTCAAAATACAGCCACGCCAGGGAGAGAAGCGCCGCGGAGCCGAGCACCAGTTTTGTGGTCGTTGTCATGGCAAACCAGGTGAACAGGGAAGCCGGCGCCGCGGAGAAAGAGGATGCGCTGATCACGGCGGCCAGCCCGGCGGGAGCAGTGGGCGCGGCATGCAGCGGCAGGAGGGTCGCGAGGGCGGAGGAGCTGGTGGCGATCCCCCGCTTCGCAAACAGCGCCCGCAGGCGCTCCAGGGCGCGGGCCGAGCGCTTGGCCGCGGCTTTTTCCTGGATGCCAAGGCTGGCCGCGACGAAGGCGAGCGGACGGTTTTCATAGTAGCGCAGCAGGATCACGCGGCGGTCGTCCTCTGGGAGGCGGTTCAGCAGATCATCGAGAACCGGGGCCAGCGACTCCCAGGCGACCTCCGGGGATGCGGATGAAGACAGGGAGGACATCGCAGCAGCTTTCTGCTCCCTGAGTTTGCGGCGCTGTTCACGGCGCACGGCATCCACCGCCAGGGAGTGGGCGGTGCGGTGCAGCCAGGCGACCAGTCCGCACTCCTGGCGGATGCCATGGGCCCGTGCGGCGAGGCGGATAAAGACCTGCTGGCTGACTTCCTTCGCCAGTTCAGCATCCCGCAGCGAGCGGAAGGCCACCGCGTGGACCAGCGGCAGGTAGCGCTGCACCAGAGCTCTGAAGGCCCGCTCGCTGCGGTCGCTCAGGAACTGATCCAGGAGGTTGCTGCTGTCGTCTTCCGGCATCATCTTCACGGAGCCATTCGTCACTCCACCGGTCGTGGAGACAAAAATCGACGAGAAAATTCAGTACAAATTTCCGGAGCAGGCACTCGTGCTCACTCCGATGGTGTCGAGGACGCGGCAGAGGTATTCCATTGCCTGTACCTCAGACCTTGTTGCGAGGCGGACAGATCGCGCTGTCAGGCTTCAGATAGAGAAAAGAGATTGAGCGGATCCGATCGGTTCCGGTAGATCCGGTGCATGCCAATGTGGATTCGGAATTCGAAAATGTTCGGTTGGGCCTTGATCGCGGCAGGGGCATTAAGCTTGGTGTCTTGTAACACCGTGGTGACGACTACCACCGCCAGCCGCCTGCCGGTGGAGAAGCGGGCGGTGTTGGAATCCTCCCTTACCTCCGCCCAGCGGCATGCCATCCTGGACTACGCCAATGCCAGGTACGGCGGCGGCTTCGAGAAAGGCTGGGCGCAGGGAGCGGTGCTGATCTCCGTGAATGGCCAGCCCGGCACGCATCGTGGACGGGATCCCCGCGGCGCGTATTCACCGGAGCCGTTTCGTTGGACCGTGAACTGCGAATCCGGCCACTTGGATATCTTGTGCAAGTCACCGTTCTACTTCGACAGCAACCCCGCGTACGATGACCTGCTGAAATTTGAAGCCCGGCCCGGCCATCACTACAGCATCACCAGCGCCTATAAAAACACGACTGACAACGTGCGCTGGGTATCCGTGGTCTACGACCGGACTGAAGACCATGTCGTCCCTATCTCAGGCCTGAAGCCGAAGACCGGCCCCTTGCCCGCCTCCGCCAAGATCGGGCCTCAGGACGTGATGGTTCTACCACTGGTCCATCTCTAATAGGGGAAGTGCGCGCCATCCGCCAAGGGGTCTAATTTCCTGACAGGGGTTCCTGCGTCAGGTGGTTTTTCTCCCAGGCGCTCTGGCGGCCCGCGTCGTCCGGGTGAATCCGCATCCAGGCCTCCGCTGCGGCGGGATCCGATCTCTGCCAGATCTGCAAAGTACGGCCGATCACCTCTTCCCGGCCGGTCCCGTCGCCAAAGCGGGAGGCATTCTCCATCACCAGGGCAGGATCCTTTTTCTCGGATTGATAGCGCCACTCGCGCAGCGCGTCCGGAGTGACATCGTCCGGATGCTGATCAAGGAACGACAGCCCGGCGGCGGGCCCGCTGCGGTCGACGATGCTGGTGACCATGCCGCTTACGGCGGCCCCGCGGGCGGAACTACCGGCGGGAAGCCGGTCCAGAGCGGTGAGGGCCTGCTGAGGATCGCCGGCTGCGACTTCGTGGAAAAGATTGCTGACCGAAAAACCAACCGCCAGGCCCGGCTCCTCGGCAAGCCAGGCGAGAGCAATGGCCTGGCCCGCCCGCACGGCGGGAGAATCGCCCGAGACGGTGGCCCGGACCAGATTTCCGTCACTCATCATGGCGCTCGCTCCGGAAAACTCCTGAAGTGCCGCCAGCGCGGCTTTGCGGCGCAGCGCGGGGTCCGCGATGGAGGAGATCAGCTCTTTCAGCCGCTCCGGCCGGTTCTGCAGGGCGCTAACGATCTCGTAAATCGCCCCTCCCAGCCCCGCATCGCGCACCACCCAATCCTGATATTCCGCCGTGGCGGGGTCGGAAGGGAGATGCTGGAGAAGACCGACCGCCCGCTGGGGATCGAGGATCGCCAGAGAAGGCAGCACCATCTTGACGAAGGCCGGGTTGGGATTGCCGTTCAGATCGGTCTGGCTGGTAGCCCAGGCGATCGCGGCTTCCTGGTCTTCTCTCATCCACCCGGTCATGAGTACGCCGGCGAGGGCGGGGTTGATAAAGCGGGCGGAAATGAGGGCCGCTCCGGGGTCAAGCTTTGCCCAGGCCAGGTAGAAGCCCTTCGCCTCTGCGCTGTCCGGGATGATTCCAAGCTCTGCAAAACGCGGCACCAGCGCGGCAAAGGAGCTGGCGGACAGGGAGGCGAAGTACCCGGACAGCCTGGCTTCGCGCTCGGCGGGACCGGTCAGGCGGAGGATGGCCTGGAAGCGGGACAAGTCGCTGTCGGCCGGGCGCGTGCCGGGCGCTGCGTGGCGGGGCGCCGGAGCCGGCTGGGCATTTCCCGCAACCTGCGAGGATTTTCCCGATGCGGACGCCGAGCCGCCGTTTCCGGACGGGAAGTGGCGCAGGGTCACGGTGACTGCGGCGATCGCGGCGATGGCCGCCAGTCCTGCGGCGAGTTTCGTGGTGGTAGTCATGGCAATGAACGAGAAAAAGGCTCCACTCCCCGCGGCGGGCGCGACCGCGAGCGCCGCGCTGCTGACGGAGGTGGCAAGACCCGCCGGGACGGCGGCGGAGGCGTGCATGGGCAGCAGAACGCCGAGGGCGCTGGCGGTGGTGGAGATCCCGCGCTTCTGAAAGAGCACGCGGAGTTTCTCCAGAGCCCGGAGGGCGCGCTTGCGGACGGCGTGCTCGCCCATGCCCATGGCGGCGGCGATGGCAGGCAGGGGACGGCCTTCATAGT
>JAQGPE010000599.1 GCA_028293225.1 Akkermansiaceae bacterium
AGCAGCTCGGTGACCGCAAGGAAGGGCTCTACCGGGATATTCTGCGTGCGGAGGGCATTCAGCCGCTGCCGGGCGTGGTGGCGCTGTTGCAGGAGCTGAAGGACGCGGGCATCCCGTGTGCGATCGGCACCTCGACCCCGCGCGCGAATGTGGAGTGCGTGCTGGAGCTGACCGGCCTGGCGGAGTTTTTCCAGGATGTGGCGGCCTCCGAAGATGTCTCGCGCGGCAAGCCGGATCCGGAGGTGTTCCTCAAGGCGGCGGCCAAGCTGGGTGCGAATTCGGCGGACTGCGTGGTGATCGAGGACGCGCACGTCGGGCTGCGCGCCGCGAAGGCCGCCGGGATGAAAGCGGTCGGCGTGACGACGAGTCACCCGGCGGAGTCGCTGTGGGTGGAGAAACCCGATCGGATCGAGGCGACGCTGGAAACGGTCAATGTGGCGTTCCTGCGGGAACTATGGCAGGCGTAGTATTTCCATCCCTGGCAGGAATCGCCTGCCGGGATGGGTCGTTTTCAGCCAGTTTCAGGCGGTGACTTCGTAGCCCTTGCGATAGGGGTCCTTGAGCATGGCGTTGGCCTTTTCCGCGTTGGTTCCGGTGAAGGCCTCCTTGCCCTTCTCGATCGCCAGCTTCGGACCCACGGTGAAGCCGCGGCTTTTCACATCGAGGCCGTTTGCCTCCAGGTGGGTCTGCATGCGGTCCACCGCTTCGGCGGCGGCATCGTTGGAAAAGGCCTCGCGGATGGCGCTGACCGGCTTCACTTCGCCGAGACGCCAGGAGATATTGCCGATGTGGGCGAGGGCGCTGGAGACGTGGCCGTTTTCCGCGCCGCAGCGGGCGGGCTGCTTGCCGGAGTGGACGGAGTCGATCCAGGTCTGGAAGTGCGACTTGCCGCCCTTGAAGGCCTTCACCTCCTTGCCGTCCTTGTCGTAGGCCTTGCAGTCGGCGCTGTGGCCGCCGGTCAGGACGCCGCCCTCGTACTCCAGCACGTTGCCGATGTCTTGGCCGTGGTAGCGGTCCATGCCGCTCTTGTAGTCGAGATTCTTCGACGGCAGCCCTCGTACTTCGAAGAGGATCGGCACCGGATCGTAACCCAGGAAAACGATCTGGGTGTTGGCCCATTGACCGTCGTCCTTGTGGGCGAAGCGGTCGCCGCAGGAAATGACCGTCGGCGGCAGCTCCATCGGATCGCCGAGCGCCCAGCGGCAGACGTCGAGCTGGTGCGGTCCCTGGTTGCCCAGGTCGCCATTGCCGTACGGGAACTGCCAGTGCCAGTCGTAGTGGAATTTTTCCCGCAGCACCGGTGCGGTTTCGCGCGGGCCGCACCACAGGTCGTAGTCGACCGAGGAGGGCGGCTGCTGCGGGCCGGCGACCTTGCCGATCGATGGGCGCGGCTTGTAGCAGAGACCGCGGGCCAGCTTCAGCTTGCCCAGGTGGCCCTCGGCCAGCCAGTCGAAGGCCTCGATCCAGGCGGTCTCCGAGCGGCGCTGGAAGCCGTGCTGGATGATCACGCCGTGCTTCTTCTGCGCCTCGGCCAGGATGCGGCCTTCCCAGACATTGTGCGAGACGGGTTTCTCCACGTAGACGTGCTTGCCGTGCGCCGCGGCGGTGGTGGCGATCAGGCAGTGGGTGTGGTTCGGCGTCGCGATGGTCACCGCATCGATGTCGCGCGACTCCAGGAGTTTGCGGAAATCGGTGAAGGTCGCGACCTTGCCGCCGGCTTTCTCGACCTTATCTTTCGCCTTAGCCAGTACGGCGGAGTCGCAGTCGCAGAGGGCGACCAGCCGGGCGCCCTTGGCCTTCAGCATTTCCTCCACGTGGTTGCCGCCGCGGCCGTTCAGGCCGATGACCGCGACGCGGAGTTCGGAAGGCACGCTACCCTGGGCGCGGGCGCGAGAGGGGAGCAGCAGGGAGGCCGTCCCGGCAAGGGCGGAGGCGGAGAGGAAATGGCGGCGTTTCATGGGTTTTTCGAAAAGGCGGTCCATTTCCCGGTCAGATCGGCGCTAGGCAGATCGCCAAGATGTAGGACAACTTCATAACGGAAGACCAGCGTCTCTCCTTTCTTCAAAAGTTGCTCGCCGAGGTGCGGATCCTTGCTGCCCTCGAAATCGTGGCGGCCAAAGGGGTTCGCCGCCAGCAGGCCGTAGTCGCGGGCGTGCCACCAGGTCGGGTGGCTGGGGTTGGCCGGGTGGTCGAGCATCGCCACCACGGCGGGCTGGTTTTTTTCGTCCGGGCCGGAGAAGGCCACCCAGTCGGTGCGCTTGCCCCAGACGTCCTGGTCGGTGCGGCCGGCGGAGTCGATGATGTGGCCCTTCGCCACCGGGCCCTTCAGGCGCAGAGTGCGGTCCATGCGGATGGCGAAGAAGCCCTCCTTGGTATCGCCGAAGACCACATCGCCATCGGCGGCGGTCAGGCGCGAGGTGACGTCGATCACGGTGGTCTGCGGGTCGGGCCGGGCGAAGTGGTAGGTGCGCTTTTCCGTCAGGTCGGTTTTGCCCCGTGCCTGCCAGGAGAGATTCACGGTGAAGGAGTCGGCGGTGACGTCCTGGAAGCCCTGGTGGACGATTTTCGGGTCATCGGCCTTGGTGGTCCAGGCCCAGTAGTCGCTGCCGTTGACGGAGCCGTGGCTGAGCCAAAAGGAGCGGTGGTGCGGGTGGTCGGTCTCCTCGTCCTTCACGCCGGTTTCCATCGGCCAGTGGCGGGTCAGGTCCGCGCCGGAGGGCGACATGAGCGGATAGCAATACGGCACGCGGGAGTCGGTGCGGTACTCGGTGACCAGCGCGCCATCGCACTCCACTTTCGCGGAGCCTTCGCCCGGAGTGATTTTGAAGTCGGCAGCAGCGGCCGGAAGGGCTGCGGCAAAGAGGAACAGCGCGGTCTTTCGGATCATCACTCGTGACATAAACGGGGCATACGGGCCGGGGGCGATGAGAAATTGCAGCATCCTGCCCGGGAACCGTCTCTTGACGGCCGAAGAAAAGTAGGTAGTTTGACTTCGTAGTGCACCTTGGTAGTTTCCCTTCAGATCGATGACCGAGCCTTTCCAGCCTTCCTCTTCCGCTGATTCCGAACTCCTGGCGCTGGCCGGGGAAACGCGGGTAGCGGTCGGCAAGCTGATGCGCCGGCTGCGCGAGCAATCCTCAACGGGGGACTTCACCTTCTCGCAGATTTCCGTGCTGGTCCGCCTGGAGCGGGAAGGTCCAGCCACCCTCACGACCCTGGCCAAGGCCGAGGGCGTGCGGACCCAGTCGATGGGGGCGACCGTCGCCGTCCTGCAGGCGGCCGGACTGGTGGCTGGAACGCCGGATCCGGCCGATGGAAGGCAAACGATTCTCTCGATCACCGAGGCCTGCCGCGAGCGGATCCACGCCGGCCGCGCGGCGAAGGAGGACTGGCTCTTTCACGTGATCCGCGCCCGGCTCGATCCGGCCGAACAGCAGCAGCTCGCCGCCAGTCTGGAGCTGCTGAAGCGCATCGCCGAATACCCCGCTGGCTGAAAATTTCAACCCCATCCGATTCACGACTATGGCGCTCACCACCCTCGATCCAAAGACCGCGCTGATCACGATCGATCTCCAGGCCGGCATCGTTGCCCTGCCCACCAACCCGCCCACGGGCGGAGTCGTACAAAACGCCGCCGAACTGGCCGCCGCTTTCCGCCGCCATGGCCTGCCGGTCGTGCTGGTGAATGTCGCGGGCGGCGCACCGGGCAGGACCGACCAGGCGCCGCCGAATGTGCCGAGGCCGGAGGGCTGGACCGACCTGGTCCCGGAACTCGACCGGCAACCCAGCGACCACACGGTCACCAAGCGGACCTGGGGCGCCTTCACCAACACTGGGCTGGAAGAGCTGCTGAAAGGGCTTGGCGTGACCCAGGTGGTCATCGCCGGGGTCTCCACCAGCGTTGGTGTGGAGTCGACCGCCCGCAGCGCCTATGAGCTCGGCTTCAATGTCACCCTGGCGATCGACGCGATGACCGACCTGCGCCCGGAAGCGCACGCCAACAGCATCGAGCGGATCTTTCCGCGGCTGGGCGAAAGCGGGACCACCCGGGAAATCATCGCCCTGTTGGACCGCGGCCGCGAGTGATCCTTCGAAACTACTAGATCAACCCTAATTGATGGACTGGGCTCATGAACTTCGCTGCTTTTTCGGTGGCGCTTTCCTCACCAATGCGATTCCGCATTTCGTCAGCGGGGTGATGGGACGGCCGTTCCAGAGCCCTTTCGCCAAGCCGTCGGGAGAGGGGTTGTCCTCCTCGACGGTCAATGTCGTGTGGGGCTTCTTCAATGGGGTGGTCGCCTGGGTGCTGCTGAAGCACGGGCAGGGCTTTGACCCGCGGGACCTGCAGAGCGTGGCCGCGGCGGGGCTGGGAATGCTGCTGCTGGCTTTGTTTGCCGGTCATCACTTCGGTCGTTTCAACGGGGGCAACTCCCCCGATTCCAAACCGTGAGCGAAGACGTTTCCGCGAATCCCCAGCCTGCGAAAAAGGGCGGCATGTTCCGTTCGCTCAAGGGCTACAACTATCGCCTGTGGGCCGGTGGAGCGATTGTCTCGAACATCGGTTCGTGGATGCAGCGCACCGCCCAGGACTGGCTGGTCCTGACGCACCTGACCCAGCACAATGCCACCGCGGTCGGCGTGGTCATGGCGCTGCAGTTCGGCCCGCATCTGCTGCTGTTGCCGGTGACCGGGTTCGCCGCCGACCACCTGGACCGCCGCAAGCTGCTGATCGCCACGCAGGCTTCCCTCGGGCTGCTGGCGCTCGGCCTGGGGATTCTCACGCTGACCGGGCTGGTGCAGCTTTGGCACGTCAATGTCTTCGCATTTTTGCTCGGCTGCGTGTCGGCCTTCGACGCCCCGGCAAGGCAGACCTTTGTCTCGGAGTTGGTCGGGGAGGCGGATCTGCCGAATGCGGTGGGGCTGAACTCCACCTCCTTCAATGCGGCGCGAATGATCGGCCCGGCGGTGGCGGGTGTGCTGATCGGCAGCGTCGGCTCGGGCTGGGTTTTCCTGATCAATGCGGCGTCCTTTGCGGCGGTGCTGGCCTCGCTCGCCTGCCTGCGCACCCATCAGCTGCATCGCAAAGATAAGGCGGTGCGGACGCGCGGCAGTCTCAGCGAAGGCTTCCGCTATGTGTGGAAGCGGCCGGACCTGCGGGCGGTGATGGTGATGCTGTTCCTGATCGGCACCTTCGGTCTCAATTTCCCCATCTTCCTTTCCACCATGTCGGTGAAGGTCTTTCATGCCGGAGCCAGCCAATATGGCTTGCTGACCTCCACCATGGCGGTCGGCTCGGTGGCCGGGGCGCTGCTGGCGGCGCGCCGGGACAAGCCGCGGATCGAGCTGCTGTTCATCGGGGCCGGGTTGTTCGGCCTTTGGGGCGCGGTGGCGGCGGTGATGCCGAATTACTGGCTGTTCGGACTGGTGCTGGTCCTGGTCGGGATTTCGGCGCAGACGTTCAACACCACGGTGATCAGCACCGTGCAGATGACCACCGAGCCGGCCATGCGCGGCCGGGTCATGGCGATCGTCATGGCTATCGCGATGGGTGGCACGCCGCTGGGCGCGCCGGTCGTCGGCTGGGTGGCGGACCGTTTTGGACCGCGCTGGTCGCTGGGCGTCGGCGCTTCGTCGGGCTTCGTGGCGGCGCTGGTGGGGATCTACTACCTGGTGAAATACCGGGGTCTGAAAGTCGGATTCGCGGGCAGGAGATTGCAGCTCAGTCTCGATGAACCTGCCGCCGGCCCGGCGTAGGGTCGTCCGCTGCTGTCTGCGAGCCCATTCCAAACACACCCTCATTCCAGAATGGCGCACACCACATTTCTGGAATAACGATCCCTCCCCCTCGCTCCCATGTGCGGCCCATGTCGGAATTCGAACAACTCGTCGATGCTCACTACGGAGCGCTGTACCGCTTCGCGCTTTCGCTGTCGCGAAACGCGGACACCGCCTCCGATCTCGTCCAGCAGACCTTCTGCATCTGGGCGCAGAAGGGCCACCAGCTCCAGGACCGGGATAAGGCGAAGACTTGGCTTTTCACCACCCTGCACCGCGAGTTCCTGGCCCATGCGCGCCGCTCCGGCCGCTTCACCGGTGAGGAGCTGACCGAGACCACCGCCGGTAAGCTCACCACCGGAAACGGCCCGGACGACGACGACGCGGAGCGCCAGATGGATGGCCAGCGGGCGCTGGAACTGCTGGGCGAACTGGATGAAACTTTTCGCGCCCCTCTCGCGCTCTTTTATCTGCAACAACACAGCTACAAGGAAATCGCCGACATCCTCGACGTGCCGATCGGCACCGTCATGTCGCGCATTTCCCGGGCCAAGGAAATGCTCCGCCGCCGGATGAACTCCGAGCCGTCGAGCGCCCCGAAAAACATTCTTCAACTGCAACCTGAGGCCTTGAGAAACCACCATGGATAAGGAGGAGGCACGCTTCATCCTCTGCTGCTTCCGGCCCGACGGAGCGGACGCGGAGAACCCCGACTTTGCCGAGGCGCTCGGCTGGGCGGCCAAGGACCGTGAACTCGGCGAGTGGCTGGCGCATGAACGCGCCTCCGACGCGGCGTTTGCCCAAGCGCTCGGCGAGCTGACCCTGCCGGAAGCGCTGCGGGAGGAAATTCTGGCGGCCCTGGCCTTGGAGCGCGGGGAGCAGGAGATCCCGGCGGATGC
>JAQGPE010000652.1 GCA_028293225.1 Akkermansiaceae bacterium
GGCTTCAACGGTTCCTTCGACGAATTTCGCGTCTACAACTACACACTGAGCGAAAGCGAGATCCGCGGCAATACCCTGGCCGGGCCCGACACGCTGACTTCCACGGCGACGGCAGTCTACTCCTGGAAACCGGCCGCGGCCGGAACCTTCGCTTTCAACAGCGCGAGCAACTGGACTGATAGTAGTTCCTTTCCGGATGGCAGCGGCGCCGTCGCCAATCTGGTCACCAATCTGACAGGCGACCAGACCGTCGAACTGAACACCACGGCCACCGTCGGCTCTTTGACGCTGGGCGACCTGGATGGCAGCAACAAGTTCAAGATCGCACCGGGAAGCGCGGGCATCCTGGAACTCAGTGCGGCCGCGGGCATCGCCGCGACGCTCACCCAGTCCCCGACCAGCGCGGCCAACGAGATTTCCGCACCGGTCCGGCTGCTCTCGAACGTGGAGGTGACGAACACCAGCAGCACTGCCGCGCTGACTTTCTCCGCAGGGCTGCTCGGCAGCGCGGAATTTGCCAAGGCGGGTTCGGGCCAGGTCAACCTGGTGGCGGACAATTCCTCTTTCGGCGGCTCATTCACCGTTCATAGCGGCGTGCTGAGCATCGGCGACGGCGGGACCACGGGAACGCCCGGCGATGCGCCAGTCAACGTCACGGACGAGGGCGTGCTGGCCTTGAACCGCTCCGACGCCACCACGCTTCACACCCCGATCACCGGAGCCGGTCTGGTCCGCGTGCTGGGCGCCGGACAGGTGACCAACACCGGAGTCATCAACAGCACCGGCACCGTGTATGTCAGCCCCGGATCATCGCTGGTCAATGCGGCGACCACCATGACCACGGGCTTTGCGAACATCGAAGGTCAACTGGCCGCGGGGCCGGACACCTCGTTTGTCACCGGAGACCTCAATGTCGGGAATCTTGAGACGGGCTTCAGCAGCCTGATCCTGTCGGGCGGCACCGTCGATGCGGCGGCGATCTATGTCGCGAAGAACCCCGGAACCTCGGGCGTGATCGCGCAGACCGGCGGAGTCCTGAACGACCGCACCGGCGGGGGCGATTGTGTGATCGGCGGGGTGCCCGCGAATGCCAGTGAGGTCTGGGGCGCTCTGCGGATGACCGGCGGCGTTCTGAATACGACCAGCCACTTCCAGATCGGCGGCCAGGGCGTCGGGGTGATGGAAGTCGAGAACGCCACGGTCAATTTCAACGGCGGCTATCCCTCGATCGCCCGGTATGTCAACGGCACGACCTCGCGGGGGCGCGGGATCATGGACGTCAGAAGCGGCGGCGTGGTCAACCAGACCGCGGCCAACACCCGTCTCAACGTGGGTGAAAAAGGCAACGGCGCTCTGAACGTGCGGGACGGCGGCGTGGTCGATCTCACCGGTGGGATGATGATGATTGCCACCGCTACCGATCAGGGCCAGAGCGACGTGAATCTCCTGACCGGCGGCACGATCGCGAGCACGCTGATCTATCAGAACTCCACGCTCGGCGGGGAGCAAGGCCGTTTCAATTTCAACGGCGGCACCTTGAAGCCGAAGGTCAGCCGGGATGACTTCATGCAGAATATCGACCGCGCCTACATCTATCCCGGGGGAGCGGTCATTGATTCCAACGGCTTCAACGTCGGCATCCATCAGGGCTTCCAGGATCCGGCCGGCCTGGGGGTGGCCAGCATTCCCGTGGTGAACGGCGGATCGGGCTACCTGGCACCTCCCTACCTCGAGATCCTGGGCGATGGAAGAGGAGCAACCGCCATGGCGACGCTGAAGGATGGCAAGATCAGCGGCATCGTCATCACCAACCCCGGCACCGGTTACACCACCGCACCGACGGTGAACATCGTAGGAGGCGGGGCGGGCAGCGGATTGGCTCTTGGAGCTCCGGTTCTGGCGCTGAATCACGCGGGAAGTTTCCGGAAGACCGGAGCCGGTTCCGTGGCGCTCTATAACTTCAGCGACTTCACCGGCAGCGCGACGGTCGAAGCCGGCGACCTGCTGGTGAATGGGAGCTTCCTGGCCTTCGGGTCCCAGATGACGGTGAAGGCGGGCGCGACGCTCGGCGGCTACGGGCAGATCGGCGGCACCCTGGCGGTGGACGGAACGGTCGATGCCGGCACTCGAGAGGAGACCTTCGTTTCCGATCTGCTGACCATCGGAGGAGACGTGACCTTCCGCAGCGGATCCACCCTCAAGGTCGACATCGATGACAACTACTTCCCCGTCAACGACTGTCTCGAGATCGCGGGGCAGCTGAACATCACCGGTGCGGCATTGAAGATCAACGCCCTGGCGACCGGCGCGAACCTGCCTTACACCATCGCCCGGTGCGGGCATCTGACCGGCACCTTCGCCTCCATTCCGGCGGGCGTAGCGGTGAGATACAACGCGGACAGCATCGAGATCACCGCGATCGCCAATCCTTACCAGTCGTGGATCGGCGGCTTCTTCCCCGGAACGAGCGACCAGGCGATCGTGGGACCGAATGCGGACCCCGATGGCGACGGCTACAGCAACGCGGTGGAATTCGCCCTGGGCGGATCGCCCAAAAATGCCGCCGACCGGCCGAAGACGTATTCCATGATCGCCGACAGCGGTGATGCGGGGGCGACCAAAGAACTACTGCTGACCATCCCCGTGCCGGCGAACGCTCCCGCTTTCAGTGCCGGGGCAACTCCGAGCACGAGTCTCGGCGGGTTCTCCATCTCGGTGGAGGGATCCCTGGATCTGGCGAACTTCGACAGTCCGGTCTCAGCAGTCCCGCCGTTGACCAGCGGTCTTCCCACCGCACCGGATGGCTACGTCTATCGCACCTTCCGCCTTGACGCTTCGGACGGTCTGCCCGGGAAAGGCTTCATGCGCGTGAACGTGACTCAGGAGCCTTGATTTTCATAGGTTGGCTAGCGCTTGGCAAAGCCCTCCGGTCTTGGGGCCGGGGGGGTTTAATGCCATGGGGCGCCAACTGCCTGCTCAGAGCGGAGGACTGATGCGGATGCTGTCGGTATCGACTTCGACTTTCCAATCTGGGCGGTGACTGGCCACGAAGGCCTTCACTTCAGCGACGCTGGGGTAGACCTGGTCGCTCTTACCCTCGAAGAGGCGGGCGTCATCGATGAGGATCACGCACTTGAACTCCGGGCGGGCGAAGATGTGGCCGAGTTCCTCCATGACCGGCGTGTCCTTGTCGCCGCGGGCGGTGTTGCCGGCGGAGTAGTGGCCATCGAGCCAGAAGAGGGCCGGGCCGTTGAGCTTCGGGACGAGTTCGGAGAGGACCTTGCCACTGTCGCCGTGAAGGATTTCGATGCGGGGCTCGCTGCGGAAACGCTGCACGGCGGCGGCGTGGAAATGGTCGGCGAG
>JAQGPE010000665.1 GCA_028293225.1 Akkermansiaceae bacterium
CAGCCCGCGGGGGACAGCCGGAGGGCGGGATCAACCCCTGAATAGGGCGCCCGGCGCAGCCGCAAGACGGGCGCGCCCCAGGCTCCCGCAGTTCTTACGTGCCGCCGCGCCTCACCCGCTTCTCAAAAGCCTCCGGCCATCGGCCGCACCTTCTCATCCCTGCGCTATCCCCCCGTTAAAACGAAAAGCCGCCGGGGTCCCACCCCCGACGGCCAAATCGTCTGACCCGGAGGTCTGACTAGTGCTGTTCACCCTTACATGAAAACCAACGCCGAAGCGTGGTCTTCAAAGGTGTAGACCGGTCACCCGGCGAAACGTTCAAAGGAAGTTGGATGTTTTTCGCGCGAATTTGAGGGCCTTAGGTAAGCGGCTTTTTATGAGAGAGTTACGGAAGTGTCATAAACAAGCGGCGGATTTCACCCCGGGAAGTCCGCTCGCGTGAGTCGAATCCCCCTCCAATGACGGCAGATTGCCGGGGGGCGCCTGTTCTAACAAACAGCCGCCACCCAAACACAAAGAGCCGGGAGCCCGCGCATCTCTCCTGACGGAAAAACAAAGGGTCGGCCGGCCGCAGTCACAGAGCTCCTGCCGGATCAAGCAAACCGACCCACGTATCCGTCATGAAACTTACTGCCACCCCCCTGATCTGCGGCGTCGCCGCACTTGCCGCGACCGCTGCCCCTCTCTCCGCCGCCTACATCGACGTCAGCTCCTTCAACCTCGGCACCACCTCCTACGATGGCTGGGGCAAGGCCAGCGAACCCACCACCACGCTGACCCGCGCCAACTACCCGGACTACGCCACCTCCAGCGGCGGTGTCGGCACCCTCCCGTCCTACGCCTCACCCTGGGCGCAGCCGCTCGGCTCGAACACCGCCGGCTCCGGCGACGCCCTCTTCAACAAGACCTCCGGCAGCGGCGCCTTCGCCGGAGCCGGTCTCTACCAGGCCGGCGGCACCGGCAGCTTTTCGGTCTCCGACAGCACCGCCCTCACCGGCCTGTCGACCGTCGTTTTCCAGATGGAGGTCAACTACCTCGATACCGGCGCTTCCTTCAGCGACACCGCCGTTTCCCTGGTGATCAACGGCATCACCTACACCCCCGCCTTCAGCACGTATTTCTCCCAGTCGGCCGGAGACGCCGCCGTCCTCGCTTCGAATAAAATCTTCGCCTACCAGTGGGATCTCACCGGTGTTGCGGGCGTCAGCAGCTTCGCCGTGAACTGGGACGGCCCCAGCTCCTCCGGCCAGATCACCTCCCTGCAACTGACCCAGGGCACCACCTTCACCCAGGTCGTTCCCGAGCCTTCCGCCGCCTTCCTCGGCTCCATCGCCGCCGGGCTCCTGGTCCTGCGCCGCCGCAGGTAAAGCAGGGGATTCTTCTCCCTTCCCGATCTACCCGGTTGTCGTCGCCGGGGCCTCCTGGTCTGCCCTCTTCATGCGAGGCAGGCCAGGTTTGGTTTTCAGAAGCTGCGTCCTTCCTTCCGATACACCCGCCGCGTGGTCAGCAGCCAGCCCGTGGTCCCGAGCACCGCACCCGCCAGCACATCCAGCGCGTAGTGATACTGCAGCCCGATCGTCGCGGAAATCACCAGCAGGCAGGGGATCAGCAGGATGTGGAACACCTTCTTCGAAAAGCCCCGCGAAGACAGCAGCACGAACAGCGTGTTCGCCGTGTGCAGGCTCGGGAAGACGTCCACGCCGTTGCAGCCGCGGTGGACGATCCCGGTATTGAAATGGGTCAGCCAGCCGCCGGTCGCGGTCAGTTGCTCCGCCAGCGGCGCATAGCTGAAAGGCCCCGCCGCTGGAAACAGCGCATAGCCCAGGAAACCCAGCGCATGCACCAGCGCCAGCCCGCTGAAGCAGGCCCTCTGGAAATTGCCCGGCCGGGTGTACGACCACAGCAGTAGCCCGACCCACAGCGGAAAATACAGCAGATACGCCCCGGATAGTAGATCCCGGCTCCAGCCCTGCACGTGCGGCGAAACGAGCACCGCCAGGCAGTCGCCGAAGAAAAACCGGTCCACCGCGCACAACGCCGCATCCGCCCGCCATTCGCGCAGCCGCGGGATCGCGCTGCCCAGCCAGAAATACGTGATATTGATCGCCGCCACCGGGAACCACAGCCGCGCCTGCCACCACAGCCCCTTCGTTCCCGCCGGCGCCTTCTTCGCCAGGAACAGCATCACCACCGCCTGGAACGGCAGCACCAGATCGAAAGCCTGCGCCTTGCCCGTCACCACAAAGGCCACCGCCAGAGCCGCCCAGACCGTGAGGTAGGCGATCTCGTGGATCATCAGAAGCCGGGGACGCTCGGGTTGCGACATGGAAGGGGCGCTGGCCCCCCTGTTCCGGAGGAAGGCGGCGCGGAATGGTGCCGTGGATTGGAGATTCGTCACGCGCCGTTTATGGCGATTCCGTCACGATTTATGAAATCGATACAAACTAATGAAACATCGTATGATACGATGATCATTTCTCCACCGGCCAGACCCGGTCGAGAACATCATCCGGCAGCCTCAGCGGCTTTTCCGACCCTTCCGCCGCGTCTTTCCATTCCTTCGGCATCGGCAAGGCTTTCTTCTCATCCTCGCTCGATGCCAGCCCGCCGCCGGTCTTCCCGATGAGAGCAAAGGCAACCGGCCCTCCTTTTATCTCCACCGGTGCCACGGCCTCCAGTTGCTTTCGTAGCGCCTCCCTTTCGACAAGACCTGCTTCCTTCCAATCGACCCAGGTCTTGGAGCGCTGCCCTGGCCGGATGGCAACAACGACATCGACCCGGCCCGGTTGACCCGCAGAGGCGAAAAATTTCGAGCGCTTTCTCGTAGCCGGCCAATTTGGCATCGTCAGTGATTCTCTCCGCCATCACTTCGGCTGGCTGGTAAAGAGCGAGGCGATCCAAGCGATAGCCCATCGTCGCGGGCGGCTCATCGGGTTCCTTCGCTTCGGTCCGTTTCGCCAGGCGCTCGTCGCCATTTTCATCGATGAAACGGAACTCCCCAGCCGTGATCGAAAGGATCAGCGAATCCACCGGCCTCACGACTGAGAACCTACCACTTCCCGCCCCCTTTGTTGAGTGGATAGTGTGACGCATCAATGCGCCTCACCCTTCACCTTGGCGAATCCACCCGTGCTCAGCCGGTCGATCACCGCCAGCAGGAACGCCGAAATCACGAAGGTCAGGTGAATCGCCACCTGCCACTTGATCGTCGACTCCTGGAGCTTGTCCGCCTCGATGAAAGTCTTCAGCAGGTGGATCGATGAAATCCCGATCAGCGCCATCGCCAGCTTCACCTTCAGCACGCCGGCATTCACATGCGACAGCCACTCCGGCTGGTCCGGGTGGCGGTCCAGATTCAGCCGCGACACGAAGGTCTCGTAGCCGCCCACGATCACCATGATCAGCAGGTTGGCGATCATCACCACGTCGATCAATCCCAGCACCACCATCATGATGGTGCTTTCGGACATCGTGTTGGCCGTTGCGACCAGGTGCCAGAGCTCGATGATGAAATGATACACATACACCATCTGCGCCACGATCAGGCCGAAGTAGAGCGGCGCCTGCAGCCAGCGGCTCAGGAAGATCAGATTGCCCAGCGTCTGCTGAAAGGCATTCGGCGGGACACCACGGGGAGCGGACGACAGCGGGGCGGTAGGGGATGACTCAGTGTTCATGGGAAAAACCGGGAAGCCTCACCCTGTCCGGCAGTCTGCGGAAATGGCGATTGGAATGTGCCCCGCGTTTTCCACCTCAATCTCCCTGACTTTAATCTGCCAATCAGTGGCCTGAAGCCGATCGAACCGCCACAGCCCTTCCTCAGAACTTTGCGCCCTTTGCGTCTTTCCGTTTCAATTTCTCCAGATCGTCTCTCAACCCCCGCCCCGCAGAATCTCCAGCGGCGGATGGGTCGAAACCCCGCGACTCAGGATCAGCCCGCCCAGTACGGCGATCGCCGTAGTCGAGGCAAAGGTCCCCGCGAGCAGCGCTGCGGAAGGCCACGGCGAGGCCTTGAAAAGAAACACCGCCAGCGCCGCATTCGCCCCGCACGCCAGCACCACCCCGGTCAGCGCCGACAGCAGGCCCAGCGCCGCATACTCCACCGTCAGGATCGTCCGCACCTGCCGTGCCGAAGCGCCAAGCGTCCGCAGCAGCACGCTTTCCTTCAGCCGCACATCCCGACCGTTCAGCAGGATCCCGATCAGAATCGGCAGCCCTGCCAAAACAGTGAACCCAGCGAGCACGGACACCACCGCCGAGATCTTCGAAAGAATGCTCCGCACCTGCTCCAGGATCAGCGTCAGATCGATCACCGAGACGTTGGGAAATTGCTTCACAAGGGCCCGCTGAAACTCGCCGGAGGAGTTCCAGTCCGGGATCTTCGTCGTCACCACATGAAAGCCCGGCGCGTC
>JAQGPE010000494.1 GCA_028293225.1 Akkermansiaceae bacterium
CGGCCATGACCGTGTCGGACGGGACGGAGAGCGTGCCGGTCATGACCGGAGGAGCGGCGTGATACTCACCGAGGACGTAGAAGTAGCCGGTGGGATTGATATTGTAGAAGGGCGGCGAAAGCAGGCCGGGCAGCAGCGCGGTCAGCAGGTTCGAGCCCGCGGTGTGAAAGGTCAGGTTGACCGGGGCCTGGTGCTTGGGATCGCACAGCGTCCAGTTGTCGCCGAACTTCTGCACCGGCCCGACCGTGGTGCCGGGCTTGTTGCCGACGACGGAAAGGTACTGGGGGTAGAAGTTGGTCAGGCCGGTCTGCAGCTCGATGTAAGCCGTTGAATCCACTGTGTTTCCAAGAGGAATAAGGCCAAGCAGCTTCTGCTTGAAGACCCCGCCGACCACTTGCGCTTGGTTGGCCTGATCTCCCAGCGTCAACGTGCCGCCGACGCCAAAGACATCGTAGCGATACGGCTTGCCGAGGGAGACGGCCTGGGCGCGAGTGTAGGTGGAGATGATGGTCGTCGATGGCATCCCTGGCGCCCAGCACTCGACATCGGCGCGGGCGGCGGAAGGAATGAGGGCGGAGAGTCCCGTCAGGACGATCCCGCGGAGAAGAAGAGCGCGGTGGAGGCTCATGGCTGATTTTCAGGTAAGGGGTTGGGGGGAACCCGCTTTTCCCGCATGTCATGGGGACATTTCATGCGGGGAAAGCCGGCGCTCAGCGGTGGGACGATGAGCGCCGCAGGCTGGGCCGCAGTGGGACTTGCGGAGTGGCCTCGGATTCGGTGTAACAGCACTGCTGTTAGGCAGTCGGAAAGGGTGTGTCTGAATCGCAGGCTTTCGAGCGCTTTGAGCACGCCGGACGGCATGCGAGTCATTGGCACATATGAACCAAAATATTAACAAATCGGCAAGATTGCCTGACTAATAGCCCTAGAAGCAAAACGGCGAAATCGCGGCTCCGGGCTTGATTTTACAAGGGTTTCAGCTCGCTTGCCGGTGAAGGCAGCACCGCTGACCCGATATGACTACGCGATGACGTATCCGCTGGCAACCGAGATTTACTATTTTCCCGAAGGTTAATCTCTGGTCCTCGTCCCGGAGAAGCGCCGCTCAAGCTCCCTCAATGAGAATTCGGTGAGGGTCGGACGGCCGTCCGGAGCGCAATAGGGCAGGTCGCAGGCGAAGAGAATCGGCAGCAAACCGGCCGCTTCCGCCGGCTTCGGCGACTCGGCGATCGCGGCGCGGCGGGCGATGATTTTGGCGAAGTGCTCGAAGGCCGGTTTCGCGCCCGGAGAGATGCCCTCGGCCAGGTCGTCGATCAGACCCATCAGGAAGGGGCGCGGATCGCCCAGAGCCAGGAAAGCGGGCATCGAGCCGATCCGCAGCGTCCCGGAACCGAAGTCGCCGATCTCGATCCCGGCGCGGGAAAAGGCCTCGCGCTGGCGCAGGGCCAGTTCGGCCTCGCGCGGGCCGGGCTCCAGCAGCAGCGGCACCAGCAGCAACTGGCTTTCCACCCCGCTGCCGCCGCCTTCGGCTTGGGCCAGCCAGCGCTCATAGAGGATCCGCTCGCGGGCGGCGCGCGGGTCCATCAGCACCAGGCCATCCGCGGATTCCAGGATCGCGAAGCGGCCATGCAGGGTGCCGATGAAGCGGAACGCCGGGTGCGAGGCCAGGATCTCCGGGGCGATCTCCACCAGCGGCGGCGCGGCGGAGGGAGGCGCATCGCCGGGGGTGTCGGCAGGGGCGTCGAGGTCCGGGGTGGGCCCGGTGGCCGCCCGTTCCCGCAGCACCAGATCGCGCTGCACCGGCAGGGCGGCCGGCCATTCGCGGTTCATCGGCGGACGGGCCGGAGCGATCGGTGTCGCGGGCCGGGAGGGCGATGTATAAGAAGACGGCGGCGGCTGCTGCCGGGCTGGTGCGGCGCGGTATTTCCGGGCCTCCTCCGCGGCCAGGCCATCGCGGACCGCCTGGCTGATCGCCTCTTTTAAATCCAGCGGCCGGTGCAGGCGGATCTCGCGCTTGGCCGGGTGGACGTTCACATCGACCAGCGACGGCTCCAGATCGATCCACAGCCAGGCGGCGGGGTGCAGGCTTTCGGACAGCGCGCCGCGGAAGCCCTCGGCCAGACCGCGGGAAATGGCCGCGTCCTCGACCGGCCGGCCATTGAGAAAGACGCACTGGTGGCGGCGGCCCTTGCGCGCATGGGCGGCGGGCAGGATGAAGCCGGCCACCTCCAGCCCGCGGCCGCTGGTGGCGGGGATTTCCAGCAGCTCGCGACCCAGTTCGGTGCCGAGCATCCAGCGCACCCGGTCGAGCCGCGACATGTTGCCGGGCAGGTCGAAGCTTTCCCGCTCGTCCTTGCGGAAACGGAAACGCACCCCGGGCGCGGCCAAGGCGTGCAGGCGCAGCTGGTGCTCGATGTGGGCGGCCTCGGTGGTCTCGGCACGCAGGAATTTGCGCCGCGCCGGGACGTTGAAGAACAGGTCCTTGACCTCGACGGTGGTGCCGGGCGCGCAGCCGGCGTCGCGGACGTCGCGCATCACCCCGCCGTCGACCTGGATTTCCGTGCCCACCAGGGAAGAAGCCTCGCGGGTGGTCAGCTTGAAGCGCGACACGCTGGCAATGCTGGGCACCGCTTCGCCGCGGAAGCCGAGGGTGCGGATCGAGGCCAGGTCGGCGGAAACCGACAGTTTGCTGGTGGCGTGGCGCTCCAGGCTCAGCAGGGCGTCGTCGCGCGACATCCCGGAGCCGTCGTCGATGACTCGCAGCAGGGCCGCCCCGCCGCGGCGGATTTCCACCAGGATCTCGCGCGCCCCGGCATCCAGGCTGTTCTCGACCAGTTCCTTGACCGCGCTGGAGGGGCGCTCGACGACTTCCCCGGCGGCCACCTGGCTGGCGAGAATGTCGGGAAGGATGTGGATGCGGGGCACGCGGCGAGTTTTGACGGCTGGCGGCGAAGTTCCAAGTTCCAAGAAAGTCCCGGCATCAGTGGGCGGCGCACCGTTTTTTCGCTGGTTCCTGCGCGGCGCGGGCGTATGAGTGCGGCGACGATGATCTCGATCAGTGACAGAGCGGCCTCCGAATTGCGCACCCTACTGGAGCGGAAAGGCGCCGGACCCGCCCAGGGCCTGCGTCTCGCCGTGAAGCGCGGCGGCTGCGCCGGCTGGCAGTACGTCATGGAAGTGGGCGGTGTGGAGGACGGCGATGAAGTCCTGGAGTCCGGCGGCGCGCGCGTGATCGTGGCGGCCGACAGCATCCAGAAACTGAACGGCTGCGAGGTGGACTACGCCGACTCGCTGTCCGACGCCGGCTTCCGGATCGAAAACCCGAACGCCGCCCGCTCCTGCGGCTGCGGCACCTCTTTTGAAACGGCGGATGAACCCGCCAGCGATCTCGCGGAGGCCGAGGACTGCGGCAAATCCTGATGCCCCGCGACAAAAAGGAGCCCCCCCGCAAGCGCCGGCCCGCCTACTACTGGTGGCTGCTGGCCAATATCGTCGCGGCCTGCGTGGCCGTGGCCAGCTGGGTGGTGTGCACCAGCATTTTCCTGCATCCGGAAGTCCCGCGGAACTACGAGATCATGCGCAAGCTCGGCCAGGCCGGACTGCCGCAGCCGCTGACGGAAATGCAGGCGCCGCCGGGAGAGGCCGGCGATCCGCGCGCGCTTTATCACCGCTACGCCAACCTGCCGAAGGTCGGGCTGGACCGGCTGAATGCGGCGCTGATGCGCAACTACCTGACCAAGCTGCGCAGTAAGGCGCTGATCCAGTATGTGGAGGGCAACTACCAGGTCGAGGCCGTCCGCCGCCTGACCGATAAGGATCTTTTCCCGCAGGGCTTCGTCGTCCGCGCCCGCGCCATGCTGCCGCCGGACGAATACAGCCAGCCGGCGCCGTGGCCGGTGATCATCGAGTATCTCTTCCCGACCCCTGACAAGCTGGGCATGGCCGGCCTGAAAAAAGCCGCCGCCCTGGAGGAGTTGAAGAAGACCAACCCGAAGGCCACCGACAAGGATGTGCCGGAACCGGTGGTCACGGATGCCGAGGTCGAGGCCTACACCAAGGAAGCCTTTGCCTCGATCGCCGCCGGCGACCAGCTCAAGGTCGCGAAATTCCCGAACTGCGCCATGGTCCTGCATGTCGCCCGTCTGGAAGGTGAGGACACCCCGGTGGTCTGCCTGACCGTGACGCCGGCCGCCTTTGGCGAGTACAGCGTGGGCTCCGAGAAAAGCTTTCGCCTGACCGCTCCGACCGAGCTGCACCCCGGCGCGCCACTGCCGTCCTTCCTGTCGGAAGCGAACGCCCATCCGCCCGGCGCGCATTGAGTAAGTGGCGATTCGGGCTTGGTGCGAAGTGAAAAGTGGCAAGTGCGAAGTGAGCAGCCGGGGGAGCCGTAAGGTGGGTTCGGGTTGAACCGCAGATTTCGCGGAAGGCGCAGAGGGAAGAGGGGAGGTGATGGATGATGGATGGTGGATGGTGGATGGTGGATGGTGGATGGTGGATGGTGGATGGTGGATGGTGGATGGTGGATGGTGGATGGTGG
>JAQGPE010000718.1 GCA_028293225.1 Akkermansiaceae bacterium
CGGCGGCGCCCGCGGGTTCCTGGTGATGAACTCGATTGGCGTGGACGGCTTCGGGGGCAGCGACCTGAGCGGGGCCAAAAACCTGATCAAGTCGCTGAATTTCTCCTTCGACCCGAGCCTGCCGACGGTCTTTGGCGCGGCGTTGCGGGATCAGGCGGGCACAGGTCCGCTCGACTATAACATCCTGGCCGGCGTGATCGCCAGCAAGCTGCCGAATCCGGTTCTCGGGCCGCTTACCGCCGCCGTGTTCCAGTCGCCGAAGCCTGATACCGACTCGGCCTCGCAGATCTCCGACATCGTGGCGCTGGTCCGCGGCTTCTTCAATGACCTGGACAACGGCGATGAAAAGGTGACCAACGACGCGTCCGCGATCGTCGAGATCGGCAAGCTCGCCCGCTTCGAATCCGGCGTCTATCCGCCTGCCTACGGCCCGTTTGCCCTGACCAGCTACGAGTATGAGTGGTGGCTGCAGGAGAAGGACGGCAAGGTGAAGGACAAGGACCTTTTCTACAACAAGCGCTATCCGCTCTACCTGAAGCAGAAGGGCAGCGGGCCGAATGGCCGCCCGAACTACGAATCCATCCTCGAAGACCGCTGAACGCTGCCGCCTGATTTCTCTCCCGTTTGCCCTCCCTCCCAAATGAAGACTCCTCGACTCCACCGCGGGAAGCCGTCGGTCATGCTTTCCGTCGCCACCGCGGTGCTCTGCGTGGCTTCCACCTCCAGCCAGGAACCCGAAAAGGCCGCCGTCGAAAAATCTCCTGAGACCCTGCCGGTTCCCGCTCCGGAACCCGAACCGGTGGCGCCAGCGAACCCCGCTCCGGCGGACGCGGCTCCGGCGCCGGCCCCGGGTGATCTGGAGACCCCCGTTCAGCCGGTCCTGCCTCAGGGCGGTACCGATCCGGGTTCGATGATCCCGGTGCCGGACATGATCGTGCCGCCGATGCCGAGCGGTCCGCCGAAGAAAAGCCAGGTCATCACTCTTTCCGAGGACTACAAGCCGATCCCGCTCACCGGCATCACCATGGTGAAGGACGAGCGCAAGAAGATCGGCGACACCTTCCGGCCGGCGATCGTGCCTGGCCCTGGGATCACCTTTGTCGGCGGCCTGGCCGATCCTCCGGCAAAAGCCGAACTGGAGCGGAAGCTGACCGCTCAATTCCTCGGCAAGCCCCTGACCTTCGGTGGCCTGGAGGAGGTGGTGCAGACGGTTCAGAACCACTACGTCACGAATGGCCGCCAGCTGACCCACGTCTTCGTCCCGGCCCAGCTGATGACCGACAAGGTGACGATCGCCGTGCTGGAGGGCAAGGTGACCAAGCTGACCGCGGAGAACTCCGTGCCGCCCGATCGCGGCTGGTGGAGCAAGTGGTACTCGCAGCCCTACAATCTCGATAAACTGGCGAACCAGGTGAAGAAAAAGGTCGGCAGCGACCAGACGATCGAGCCGGAGAAGATGACCGAGATCCTCGCCGATCTGAACCGCAGCCCCTGGGCGCGGCTCAACCGGCCGATCCAGCACCCTTTCCGCAAGGTCAACGCGAAGTACAGCCCGGTCGATGACCTGATCGGCGAAACCGCGGTGACCCTGGAGGTCGAGCAGTCCCGGCCGCTGCGTTTTTTCCTGGGATATGACAATACCCTGACCGATCTGCTGGGCGACGACCGCTTTTTCGGCGGCCTGGTCTGGTACGATGCCTTCGGGATGAACTGGGATCACCAGCTGGCCCTGCAGGTTTTCAGCGGGGCGGACACCGACAGTCTGGTGGGTGGCGCGCTGAGCTACATCATGCCGTGGCAGTCGGTGCACCAGACCACCGAGCTGTATGCGGCCTACGTCGATACGACCGCGGACATCACCATCGGCGGCCTGCCGTCCTCCGTCAGCGGCACCAGCTTCCTGCTGGGTGCGCGGCATTTCTTCGAGCTGCCGCCTTTGGTCGGGGGCGGGAAGATCATCCATCCGGACAAGCTCCACGAAGACACCAATCCGTGGTGGACGCTCAGCAAGGGCGACCGCCAGGAGTTCGGGGTCTTCCATGAGATCGGGATCGGGGTGGACTTCAAATCGACCGACAACAACCTGGAGTTCGGCGGCTCGACGATTTCGAAAGACACCGCGGACATCTTCCAGTTCGCCTTGGAGTACAACCTCCGCCAGACCGACAGCTACGGAGAGACCAACCTGACCTGGAAGAACTACTACAGTCCTGGTGATCTGGTCGGGAACAACAGCGACTCCGATTTCCGCAATCTCCGCGCGCTTTCGCAGGCCCAGTATTACTATACGAAAGTCGAGCTGGATCGTGAGAACGACCTGCCCTGGGGCATGCTCGCCCGCGCTCGGCTGGTGGGGCAGTATGCCACGGAGAACCTGCTGCAGAGCGAGCAGCTCGGCTTCGGCGGTCATGACACGGTCCGCGGCTACCAGGAGCGGATTTTTCGCGGCGACAGCGGCTGGCTTTTCTCGGCGGAGCTCTACAGCCCGCCGATGCACCCGCTCTCGGCCTTCGTTCCTTCATGGGGCCTCAAGGACGAGTTGCGGTTCCTGGTCTTCACCGACTGGGGCAGTGGCAGCGCGAAGCGGGAGGTCGTCTCGGATCCGTTCGATGACAAGCAGACGCTCGGCTCCGTCGGCGTGGGCCTGCGCTACGACATCAGCGATAATTTGCGCCTGCGGGTGGACTGGGGCTTCCAATTGGAGAAGCTGCCGTCCCCGCCGTATCCGACCGATTCCGGGGACAACCAGATCCATGTCGGCGTGGTGTGGACTTTCTAAGGGATGGACCTGCGGACTTGATCCGGCGTAGGGTGCGGCGTGCCCGCCAGATCCCAGCGCACCAGCGGTTCCGTCGCCATGGACGATTACCTCGAGCAGATCCTGCATCTGATTGAGGAGAAAGGCTATGCCCGCGCCGTGGACATTTCCCGGAACCTCGGTATTTCCCAGGCCAGTGTCACGAACATGCTCCGCCGCCTGGATGCGGAGGGGCTGGTGAAGCACGAAAAGTATCGCGGCACGGTGCTGACCCCCGAGGGGCACCGCATTGCCAAGGCGATCATCGAGCGGCACCAGACGCTGACCCGTTTCCTGCGGCTGTTCGGCATCGATGAGGAGACGATTTACAAGGACGTGGAGGGCATGGAGCACCACGTCTCGCGTCCGACTCTGGCGGTGATCCGCGCGATTGCGGACTCGCTGGAGCAGAGCCCGGCGATGCTGGAGGAAGTCAAGGCGCGGGCCGCGGCGTCCATCGAGGGTGCGGACCGAATGGGGTTTTGACTTCACGGGCGCGCAGGGGCAGTTTTTGGCTGAACTTCTCCTCCTCCACCGATGATCGAGTCCGATTACCTCCTCGTCGCGATCGATGGCACCTGGTCGAGCGGCCCTGATTACACCGGCGGCTTCTCCGACGAACAGAACCTGATGTCGGTGATGAACCGCAGCTACACGGTGCGTTTTCACGCCCGGGTCGATATTCCCGGCATCGACAAATTTTTCCATCACGGCCCGGAGTCCGGCGTGACCGGCGCCGATGCCGGCGAGATCGCCGAGGCGGCCTGGCGCTGGCTGACCGCCAATCTGGCGCGCAGTCCGGACGCCAAGGTGATCCTGGTCGGGCACAGCCGCGGCGGCCACATCGTCACGGATCTGGCGATCCGGCTGTCGCGGCAGCGCCAGGGCTACTTCGGCCCGACGATCAGTGCGGTGCCGGCGCCGGGGGAGGAGGATCTGGAGGCGGCGGATCTGAAGATCGTTTTCCAGCCGGTTCATTTCCTGGGGCTCTATGATGCCGTGGACATGACCGGGGCGCTGGGGGATACCAGCGTGGTGCCGGGAAATGTGGAGTGGTTTTTTCACGCCCGCCGGGATGAACGGGTGGGCTCGCACGGATCGTGGGGAAATGCCGCGACGATGACGGCGCGGCGCGATCCGGATCACTATCACGACCGGACCTTCCTGGGCACCCACGGGGCCATGGGCGGAGCGATTCCTGAGGGGTGCGGCGAGAGCGCGATGTGGGGAAGCTGTGAGGTGAATCTGACGGTCGACGAGAACCGCGCGGCCGGGGAGTCGGCCAACGCGTATATCATCGCGGGGGCGATGGAGGCCGGCATTCCGATTCGGAATGAATGAGTCGGGACGAATGACGGTGCGGTTGACCATCGGCATCCCGGTTGGGCCCGGCCCGTCATCGCATCTCTTTCTTTCTTGCCGATTCCTGCCTGCGTGGCGTTGAATGGAATAAGTCCTCTCCTCCTCCTCATGCCGGACGCCACGCAAAAACTACGCCCACTCGAAATCTACACGGTGCTCGGCAAGGATGTCCTCCTGATCGAGCGTTTCCGCGGAGTCGAGGCGCTTGGGCGGCCGTTTGAGTTCATCGTCCAGACTGTGAGCATCGATGAGAAGCTGGATCCCGACAAACTGATCGGGTCGAGCGCGACGATCCGCATGGACTACGTGCTGCAACCGAAGGAGCGCTTTTTCAACGGGATCATTTCCCAGGTGGCGCACACCGGCTTTGACCGCCGTGGCTACTCGCGCTGGGAGCTGACGATGGTGCCGCGGCTGTGGTTCCTGACCCGCACCTCGGACTGCCGGATCTTTCAGAACAAGTCGGTGATGGAGATCATCGAGGACATTTTCGGCGAGCACCTTATCAAGGATCACGAACGCCGCCTGAGCCGCACCTACGCGCCGCGGGAGTACTGTGTGCAGTATCGCGAGACCGATTTCGACTTCGTCCACCGGCTGATGGAGCACGAGGGGATCTACTATTTCTTCGAGCACCAGAACGGCATCCACAAGCTGGTCTTCTGCGACGACATGGGAAAGCACAAGGAGGTGCCCGGTTTCGAAAAGATCCGCCTGCGCACCACCGAAGACACGGTGCACGACGAGTTCGTGATCCGCAGCTGGCAGGTCCGGCATCGCGCGACTTCCGGCTCGTATGTGCTGAACTCCTACAACTTCGAGTCGCCCGCGCCGTCGCCGGTCGACAAGCTGATCAGCCGCGACAAGAAGGACCACAAGCACCTGATCGGGACCGAAGAGGTCTACGACAACCCCGGCGATTACACCGAACGCACGGCGGGCGAAGCGATCGCCAAGATCCGCCGTGAGCAGGTGCAGGCGGACCAGGCGACGATCGCGGCGCAGACGACTTCCCGCGGGCTGCAGACCGGCTGCAAGTTCAAGCTGACGGAGCACCCGAAGGAGGATCAGAACGCCGACTACATCATCATCAGCAGCAGCTTCCAGATCCAGGGCGGCGGCTATGCTTCCGGCGCCGGCGGCATGGAGGAACAGTGGGAGGCTGCCTTTACGGCGATCCCTCTCAAGGACTGCGTGTTCCGCCCCGCCCGCGTCACCGCGATCCCGCGCATGCAGGGGCCGCAGACGGCGATGATTTGCGGACCGAAGGGCGAGGAAATCTACACCGACAAATACGGCCGGGTGAAAGTGCAGTTCCTGTGGGACCGCTACGGCAAGTACGATGCCGGCAGTTCCTGCTGGATCCGCGTTTCCCAGCTCTGGGCCGGGAAAAACTGGGGCGCGATCTATACGCCGCGGATCGGCCAGGAGGTGATCGTCGATTTCCTGGAAGGGGATCCGGACCGGCCGATCATCACCGGCCGCGTTTACAACGGCGACCATCCGGTACCCTACACCCTGCCCGCCGAAGCGACCAAGAGCACGATCAAGTCGAGCAGCAGCAAGGGCGGCACCGGCTTCAACGAGCTGCGCTTCGAGGATAAGAAGGGCTCCGAGCAGGTTTTCATCCACGCCGAAAAGGACGAGGACATCCGCGTGAAGAACGACGTGCGCGAGTGGGTCGGTCACAACCGCCACCTGGTGGTCGTCAATGACCAACTGGAGCATGTGAAGGGCAACCGCGACGACAAGGTCGACGCGGACCACAAGGAAAAGATCGGCAAGGACCGGCACCTGCTGGTGTCGGGCAAGGAGGCCAAGGAGGTGACCGGCTCACTATCCCTGAAAGTCGGCGGCGCGGTGATCCAGGTCGTCGGTGGCAAGGTCGGCATCCAGGCCAGTGGCGACTACATCATCAAGGCTCCCAATATCATTCTCGAGGCCAGCAGCAACATCACCCTGAAGGTCGGCGGCAGCCACGTCGTGATCGCCTCGGACGGCGTCACGGTGAAAGGCCCGGCCATCAATGTGGAGGCGACCGGGAACCTGATCCTGGGTGGCGGAATGGTAAAGATCAACTGACACAGCCATGCCCAGCCCCAAAAGCGGAGATGTCGGATCACCGGTCAAGCCGGCCGAAGCCAAGGATGCCGCCGACGCGGACGATTCCAAGGGTGGAACGTCGATCTCCTATAGTCGTAGTACCGAGGACAACCAGAACACCCACAAGCCGGACAAGGAGAAGAAATCCTGGATCGAAGTGGAACTGGTCTACGAGTCGAACAACAAGCCGGTGCCGGGGATGTCCTTTGAGGTGACCCTGCCGGACGGCTCGATC
>JAQGPE010000739.1 GCA_028293225.1 Akkermansiaceae bacterium
AGCGAAGGCTCCGCTTCGGCCCGCAGCGGAACTCCGGAAAAGGGGTGGCGGCCGCCCATGAGCAAATGAAAGATCAGTAGCGCCAGGCCGAAGTTGTCGTGGTTGGCCGTCCTCCGGAACTGGTCGAAGGAGGACAGCGTCTGGATCTCGGGAGGCGTGAAATTCGGCACGCCCACCTTGCAGAGGTAAGTGTAGCCTGCGGCATCGACCTGAAACGAGTCGCTGTCGATCAGCGTGACCGTACTGTCCTCTCCAGCCATCACGCTGTTTTCGTTCACGTCTCCGATCACGTGTCCGCGCGAGTGCAAAACCTCGAAAGAGGCGGCGATGTTTCTGGCGACAAAGAGCAGGAAATCCCAGGCCGCCTTCGGGTGATTCTTCAGCCGGCTGCCGGGATTGTAGAGGTGATGGACGGGCAGTTTCCGCTCAACTTCAGGCATCAGGAATCCCACGACGTCGCCTCCCGGACGGGCATGCAGCGTGTCCTGCGGCCAGGCGACATACTGGAGGAGCTTGTCATCGGCCGCCGCAGCCATGAACTGGAGCTTCGCCTGCTTCCCGGGATCGAGCGGCTGGTGATATAGCTTCGCGACCTGCCGGGGGTGGGATGGCAGATGGTAGACGCTGCCCTCGCCGCCACTGCCCAGCTCGCGACCCAGGGTGAGAGGCGTTCCGTCCGAAGTGAAGAACCTTGGCATCGGATGGGGGTTTTCTCAGGGACCCGGGCCTGCGACCCAGACCGCCACGGCCAGGCTTTTGTCGTCATCGGTCCGCTCGTTCACCGGGCCGCTGCCAAGAAAGGCCGCCAGCAATGATTGCAGGCGCCCGATCTGATCCGCAGGGGCCTTCGCCAACCCCTGGAAGAAGGGGGCGAAGAAAGGTTCGTGCGGCGTGTTGTCAGCCAGGTTGAGCGCCAGACGTTGAATGCCGTCGCTGAAAGCCGCGATCCGCAATGCCGGGCCCTGATAGCTCTTTGCGACGACGATTTCCCCCGCGCGCTCGTCGGTGATGAAATGAGTCATGTTGGCGTATTCGCCGGTCATGGGTTCCACCGCGACCTCCAGGCCGTCTCCGGTATCGAGCACCACGCCGCCGTCGCCGATCTGAAACACCAGGGTCGCCTCCGGAGAGGACAGGACGCCGATGAAGGTGCAAGCATAGTCCCGCATCCCAAGACCGGCTGCCGCCGCGGCAAGACGGATCTCGTCCTGGATCGTTGCGACGAACTGCCGTGCCGCCGCTTCCGTGAGGGCGATGCTTCCATCCGTCAGATTTCTTCCGGTGAGTCTCGCCGCGGTATCGACCGCGATTTGAGCGCCTTCCCCGCCTTTGCTCGCGCTTCCCGCTCCGTCCGAGACGAAGATCGAAAGCAGCGGTTGATCGGATGGGGAGAAGTCGATGCGGGCGAGACTACGGTCCTGGCAGTCAGCGCCGGAGGAGACGTGGGAGGTGCCGATTTCGGAAGCCGTGACGACGCTCTAGCTCATACCGCTGCCCAGCCCTTCGGGGATTCGAGAGGAACCTCGGTTCCCGGGGTCGAGTGGGAGACGGAGCCCAGCGAACTCGAAAGCCAGCGGAACAGCTCGCGGAATTTCAGCCCCTCGAGCGACAAGGGCTCGCGGACGCTGATTTGCCGCAGGATTTCCATGTTGGCTCCTTTGACGCCGATCGCAAAGAAGGCGAACTTCTTGGAAGCCTCTCCCTCACGGATGGTCGCGGCGGCCGCCTGCCAGTCATCGGTGGGGGTGCCGTCGGTGATCAGGAAGATCCAGGGGCGGTAGTAGGAGATCCCGTTGGAGCGGTAGTCCTGCTTCCGGCTTTGCACCATATCGAGCGCTTCCAGGATCGCGGCACCCAGCGGCGTGTCGCCCTGGGCCTGCAGGGCAGGGGGGTAAAACGCGGAGGCTCCGGTCATGGGCAGTTCCACTTTGACCGGGCCGAAGGTGACGATGCCCACCTCCACGCGCTTCATCGCCAGGGAATCCGATTCAAGCTCCTCCTTGAAGACGGCCAGACCGGCATTGAGTTCGTCGATCGGTGGCCCGCCCATGGAGCCGGAAACATCCAGGAGGAGAACGCAGGGGCAGCGCGGCTCCGGATTGCTGGCAAAGTCGCTGGTTTCAAAAGTGATTTGCTCGGTCATGGCGGGATGGGATCAGGAGATGTCTCAGCCGGCGCGCGGCGGCGACCAAGTGATGGCGGGCAGTGCGAAAATGGAACGCTTTACTCATCCCGACAAGGACAAGTCACGGGAAGGCCGGGGAGCCGGACCGGGCTTTCGCGGTCTTTTGTCATTTCCCGTGCGCGTTTTCGCGATTGTTCCCGGCGGCTCAATCCGTTGGAGTAGGACCTATGAAATCCGTCCTGCTCGCTTTGGCTCTCGCGACTGTCGCTCTTTCCGCCGCCGACATCCCGCCCCTCATTCCACTGCCGAAGGAGCTCCAGCAGAGAGATGGGTCATTCGCGGTGTATAAGCCGGAAATCCTGGCGGCGATTCGCTATGATGGAGCGCTGGAAAATGAGGCGAAGCTTTTTGAGGGGGAGCTGGAAGCGAGATTTCACTCTCCGCTCAAGATGGTGAAGGAGGAGGCGAAAATCCGGCTGCCTCAGGAGATTCACCTGGACCTCGACCCGTCCCTGTCTCTGGGGCCGGGAGGATACACGTTGGAGGTGGCTCCGGATAAAGTGGTGATCAAGGGCAAGGACGCGGCCGGGGCTTGGTACGGAACTCGTAGTATTTTGCAAATGCTCCCACCCAAAGGAGACGAGACTTGGGCTACGACCAAGGGTATCTATCTGCCAGCCGTTTCGATCACCGATGAGCCGCGTTTTCAATGGCGCGGCATGATGCTCGACTCCGGCCGCCATTTCATTCCGGTGGAAAACGTCAAGGGCTTCATCGACTGGCTGGCCTTCCACAAGTTCAACCGCCTCCACTGGCACCTCACCGACGACCAGGGCTGGCGGATCGAGATCAAGAAATATCCGAAGCTGACCGAGGTCGGAGCCTATCGCGACTCCACGCCGCCCTATGGCAACCGCAACTCGGACGACGGCAAACGCTACGGCGGCTTCTACACCCAGGAGCAGATCAAGGAGGTCGTGGCCTATGCGACCGAGCGCCACATCACCGTCATGCCGGAGATCGACATGCCGGGGCACATGGCGGCGGCGATCGCGGCCTATCCCCAGCTCGGCAACTCCGACATCCCGGACTACGCGCCGAAGGTGGCGAACCGCTGGGGAGTGCATCCTTACATTCTGGCCCCGACCGAGGAGACCTTCGGCTTCATCGATGATGTGCTCACGGAGCTGTGTGGACTGTTTCCCTCCGAGTACATCCACATCGGCGGTGATGAGGCTCCCAAGGATCAATGGGAGAAATCCCCGCGGGTGAAGGCCTTGATGGAGAAGGAGCACCTGAAGAATGGTCACGACGTGCAGAGCTACTTCATCAAAAGAGTGGAGAAGATCCTGGAGGCCAAGAACCGCAAACTCATCGGTTGGGATGAGATCCGCGAAGGCGGCCTCTCCCCGCAGGCCACCGTCATGTCGTGGCGCGGTGAGGACGGCGGCATCGCTTCCGCGAAGGAAGGCCACGACGTGGTGATGGCTTCCAACACCCACCTTTACCTCGACCACTACCAGGCCCCCGGCCCGTCCGAGCTGGCGAAGAATGTGAACCTAGAGGAGATCGGCGGCTTCCAACCGATCTATCACGTCTACGAATACGACCCGGTTCCGCACTCGCTGACCAAGGACGAAGCGAAGCACGTTCTGGGCGTGCAGGCCCAGCTGTGGGCGGAGTACATGCACGACTGGAAGAAGGTCGAGTACCAGGCCTTCCCGCGCATCGCCGCGGTGGCCGAGGTGGCCTGGACCCCGGTCAACCGCAAGAACTACGACAGCTTCCGTAGCCGCCTGACGGGAATCATGAAGCACTACGACGCTGCCGGGGTGAACCGCGGCGAACCGTACGAAAAGCCGACCAAGATCACCCGGGACGACTGCAAGGTCACGACCACCCTGAAGATGCACCAGGAGAACTGGCCGGAGCTGATCTACGACGGCAAGGTGGAGACCTTTTTCTGGGCCGAGAAGGGCGCCTCGAAGGATGACGAGGTCGTCCTCAACTTCGCCAAGCCTTTCAAGGGCGGCAAAGTCAAAGTGGTCACCGGCGGCGCGAAGACCAACAACGGCGACATCCTGGAGTCAGGCGTGCTCGAGGCCTCGGCGGACGGCAAGACCTGGAAGGAATGCGGAACTTTCGACAAGGGCATCGGCACCGGCGCCCTGCCGGAAGGAGACACCAGCTTCCTGAGAATCCGCGTCACCGCCCCTCAGGAAACCTGGATCATGTTCCGGGAAGTGACGATCGATTGAGAGGAGTTTGCTAGTGTTCAGTTTTCAGTGATCAGCAAAGGCAAAGAGGCCGGTGCCTTCGGCTGTTTCACTCCGTCCTCAGGCTCTTCCCCTGAAAACTGAACACTGAAAACGAGCAAACTTCTTCATTCCACATTCTGCACCTGCTCGCGGATCTTCTCCAACTCCGTCTTCGCCTCAACCACGTGTTGGGCGATGACGGCGTCGGAGGCCTTCGAGCCGATGGTATTGAACTCGCGGTGGATCTCCTGGCAGAGGAAATCGAGCGAGCGGCCGGCGGGTTCGCTGCCGGCCATGTATTCGCGGAATTTGCGGAAATGGGAATCGAGGCGGGTGGTTTCTTCCGAGACATCGCAGCGGTCGGCGAAGACGGCGATTTCCCGCACCACCCGTTCGTCGGCGAGGTCGAGCTCCAGCTTGGCATCGCGCAGGCGCTTCAGCAGCAGCTCGCGGTAGCGCTCCGGACGCACAGGGGCGAGGACGCCGATCTTTTCCGCCACGGATTCCAGCACCGCGAGACGTGAGGTCATGTCCGCCGCGAGATCCGCGCCTTCGGCAGAGCGCATTTCCAGCACCTGCTCCAGCGCGGCTTCCAGAGCCGGCTCGATCGCCGTCCAGGCGGCATCGGCTGAGACACCGGAGTCGCCGAAGCTGATGATGCCGGGGGTGCGGAGGAAATCCGCGGCTTTCGGCTCGATCTTGCGGTCGGCGCGCTCGGAGATGGTCTCAAAGGCGGCGATCAAGGCGTCAACCCGGCGCATGTCGACATCGACCGGCGCGGCGGTGGTCTCAGGCTTTTCGAACTGGATGGTGATCTGGACCCTGCCGCGGGAAACGGCATTGAGGATCGCCTTGCGGATGCGCGGCTCCAACTCGTTGAGCTCGCGCGCGCCCTGAATGACGATCTCGGCCTGCTTGCGGTTCACGCAGGCGATTTCGATCGTGGCGGTCCCTTCGTCAGTGGTGGCGGATCCGCGTCCGAATCCCGTCATGGAATGCATGGCGGGACGGTGTGCAGTCCGATCCGTCGAGCCAAGCTCTAACACCGGCTTCACTCATGGCCTAATTGTCAGTGCAAATGTGCAGCAGTGCTATACAATCCCGACCGTGAACGTGACCATCAAGATCAGCGACGACCTTGGGAAGGAGGCTAGGCACCGTGCCGTCGACGCCGGGTTGTCTCTCTCCGGTTGGGTTGCCGATGTCATCCGCAAGGAATTATCCCAATCGCCCCCCTCTGATCCGAGGACGCTTCTTGAAGCTCTGGGGTATGCGGAATTGGCAGATTTTGAGATCGAATTTCCACGTGATTCCGGAGGGATACGAAAGATCGATTTTCAATGATCGCTTATCTGCTCGACACGAATGTTCTCTCTGAGTTGCGCAAAGGGAGGCGTTGCGATCCCAGCGTGGCTCTTTGGCAAGCTGGACTGACTGCAAATGATCAGTTCGTGAGCGTTATCAGTCTGATGGAAATTCAGAGTGGCATCCTGGCGGCTCGACGCTCGGATGAGCGTTTCGCGGATCTTCTTGCGGACTGGTACGAGAATCGGGTTAAGCCGACTTTCGATGGCCGCGTCCTGGGGATCGACCTGGAGATCGCGGAGCGGTGCAGCCTGTTGATGAACCAGCGCACCCGGGGGCTTTCAGATGCTCTGATTGCCGCGACCGCTCATGTTTTGGGCTTCACGTTAGTGACCCGCAATGTGGACGACTTCAGGGATACGGGGATTCGGTTGGTAAATCCCTGGCAAACGGGTCCCGCATCGTAGAAAGGCGCCCCTTGCAATCGGTGCAAGCTGTGGGTTGTCAGAAGCCCGTCACCCGCCCATGCTGACCTTTCATGAGAGTCCACCGGTTGCTGGCAGAAGCGTGCGTCGAGATCCTGACGGATGTATTTGAAGGGGGAGGCGCGGTGCTGGACCGGGTGCTGGAAGCGCGCTTTCTGGAAAATCCGAAGTGGGGCAAACGCGACCGGGCTTTCGTGGCGGAGACCGTTTTTGAAGTGACCCGCTGGCGCCGGGCGCTGGCGTTCGTGGCCGACAGCCAGACCATGCCGGCGCTCTGCGCGGTGCAGTGGCAGCGCGCGGGTCTGGAGGTGCCGGAGTGGTGGGCTTATGAAGGCAGCCGGGTCGATGACATGGCCGCGCGCGAGGACGCCCTCGCGGAGCAGCCACGGGCCGTGCGGGAGTCGATCCCCGACTGGCTGGATGAGCGCGGGTTCACGGA
Source organism: Akkermansiaceae bacterium (assembly GCA_028293225.1). Lineage (GTDB taxonomy): Bacteria > Verrucomicrobiota > Verrucomicrobiia > Verrucomicrobiales > Akkermansiaceae > Haloferula. Next base: position 6,613 of record JAQGPE010000739.1, read on the forward strand.
GCTGGGCGAGCGCTGGGACGCCGAACTGTCGGCTTTGAACCGCCGCGCCCCAGTTTACCTGCGGGTCAATCGCCTGCGGGTGAAAGTGGAGGAGGCCCTGGGCTGGCTGCATGACAATGGCGTCTCGGCCACCAAGGTCCCCGGAGTCCCGGATGCCCTGATGCTGCCGGAGGGAAAGAATTTGCCGAAGGCGCTGCTGAACGAAGGCCTGGTGGAAATCCAGGATGCCGGTTCGCAGTTGATCGCGCCGATGCTCGGCGTCGAGTCGGGCATGCGGGTCATCGACGCCTGCGCCGGAGCGGGGGGCAAGACCCTGCATCTGGCCGCGTTGATGTACGGAAAAGGCGAAATCGTCGGCATGGATGTCTCCGGGCCGAAGCTGGCCGAACTGCGCCGTCGCGCCACCCGCGCCGGGACGCGGATCATCCGCACCGATGCCTGGCGCGAGGACAGCCTGAAGCGCTACGCCGGCTGGGCCGACCGGATTCTGATCGACGCCCCGTGTTCGGGACTTGGAACGCTGCGCCGTCAGCCGGACCTCAAATGGCGCATCACCGAGGCCGGGATCGCCAAGACCCAAAAGCTGCAGCGCCGTCTGCTCGACCACTACCCTGCCATGCTCCGCGCGGGCGGGAAATTCGTCTACGCGACCTGCTCCGTGCTCGGCAGCGAGAACGAAGGGCAGCTCGGGAATCTCCTCGAAAGAGATCCCCGCTACGCCGTGGAAGAGCAAAGAACCGTCTCGCCTGCGGAAACCGGCTTTGACGGTTTCTTCGCAGCGAGACTGGGAGCTTCTGCTTAGGGTTCGGTTGGGTCGGGTCCGTACTGGTTCGGGCCCACAGTCCCGCGGAGGAAACCGGTTTCGATCAGAGCCCAGATTCCTACGATGGGAATCAAGCCGATGAGAACCCAAGTTCCCGGCTTGTCGCGGTCGTGCCAGCGCTTGATCTGGAGAGCCAGGATGACCCAGATGTAGGGAACTGCCAGGATCAGCATCAGCAGGAAAAAGATCGGACCGGGGGAGTGGGTGATAACTTCTCCAGCCGGCGTGACAGTGGGCGCTGCAGGACCGGCGATCGCCGTAACGATCCCCAAGACAATGCCGAATGCGAATCCGAAGCCAATTCCCCAAAGCCAGAAGGTTTTCCGGGGAATCCTGCCATCGAAGGAGGTCAGAATTTGCTTTGGAGTGAGTTTAGGTGCGGTGCTCAAATCCGTTGGCACAGGTGTCTGATAAGGGTCGGAGGAGTCCATGGTTCTATAGGAATGACATAGACGGCCGGACGATGCAATTCCCTAATTCTCACCTCATTGCGGTCCTGGCAATCACCGCCTTCCAGTGCCTCCTTCCAGCCTCAACCCTCTACCTCAGCTTTCGGCATCACCCGATAAGCGCACCGCCGCTGCCCGGCCAAAAGGTGCTCCACCCGTTCGACGGATACCTCCGCTCCCAGCACCGAGCGGAACAGCTCCAGCTCCAGCCGGCAAAGTCCCTGGCACGAAGCGGCGGCAGCGCAGATCGGGCAATGCTTCTCGACCAGCAGAAATCCTCCCTCCTCATGGGGCGCTGCCTCCGCCATGTAGCCTTCGCGGGTGCGGATCGCGGCCAGCAGATCCAGTTTCCCGGACAGCTGAGTTTCCGCTTCCAGCGTCTTTGAATAGTTCGCTCTCTGATCGGCCGCACGATGCTCCAGCACCGCTTCCAGCGCTTCAGGGCCCAGCGCTTCAGCTGTGGCTTTCAGCAAGGCAACCGTCAGTTCGGCATAGGCCTCCGGGAAAAGCCGATTGGCGTCGGTGGTGAGTTCCCAGAATTTTCCCGGTCTTCCCACCGGCCCGGGCCGTTCCTGAAAGGTGACCAGATTTTCCTCCTGCAGGGCATAGAGGTGCTGCCGGATCGCCATCGGCGTGACCTCCAGCCGCTTGCTCAGTGAGCCCGCATCCATCGGGCCCTCGCTCTTGAGCAACTGGATGATCCGGCGCTGGGTCTTGTTCTCGGAGAGTTCGCGGCTGATCTGCACTGACAGGAATCTAAAGAAAAAACTTTACAAAGTCAAGGTGAGCTTTAGGGCTATTTCTATAGTTTTTTCTTTGGAAAGGACCTGCATCATGAACGACCTGGCTGAAATCTACGTTTCCCTGACCACCGCCAAGAAGGCGGCCTCGGAGGAAGCCTCCACCCCCACCGGCTCTGGCGACCCTCCGGCGACTACGTTAACCACGGGTGCGCCCGGTTCCGTGGGGCCCGCCCGCTGGTCCGAACTGCTTCAAGGCCGAAATCTTGGCCGGACCCTCGTCCTGTCGGGCGGGGTGGCGGTTCACGCCGTCTATATCTACATCGTCGCCACGATCCTGCCTCAGATCGTGGGAGACATCGGCGGGGTGGATTACTTCGCCTGGTCGACGACGTTGTTCATGGTCGGTTCGATCGTCGGGTCGGCTGCCGCGGCAGCGCTGGAATGTCGCAGCGGACCGGTGAAAGCGTATCGGTGGGCTCTGAGCCTCTTTGCCGTTGGCAGCCTGCTGTGCGCGCTGGCCCCTGCCATGCTGATTTTCGTGGCCGGTCGTTTTCTGCAAGGGCTGGGTGGCGGGCTGCTTCCGGCGCTTGCTTACACGACCATCCGGCAAATCTTCGAGGCCCGGTTGCATGCCAAGGCGATCTCCCTCGTCTCCGGAGTGTGGGGCATCTCGGCCCTGGTCGGCCCCTTGGCGGGCGGGCTGTTCGCGGCTTCCCATGCCTGGCGTGGCGCCTTCTGGATGGCCGTGCCGCTCTGCATGGTTTTTGCGGTTGTCATCACCAGGGTGCTGCCGGTCCGGTCCGCCTGGGACGTCGGCAGACCCACGGTACCGGCGGTGAGACTGGCGCTGCTGGCCATGGCTGCGCTGGCGATTTCGGCGGGCAGCATCTTCGGACGGACGCTCGAAGCGATCATCGGAATCGTGGTGGCGGTTGCTCTGGCAGCGGTTCTGCTGCGCCTCGAGGACCGCTCCAGCCACCGGCTGTTCCCCCGGGAGATCGGCAGGCCGCGCCAGGAGCTGGGCGTGATCTCCAGCACCATGCTGCTCCTGACCCTGGGCAGCAGCGCGATGGCCTTCCTGCCCTATTTCCTCATCGAGATCTTTGGCGTCCAGGCTCTGACGGCAGGCTACATCGTGGCGCTCGAGGCGATCGGGTGGACGGCCACCGCGCTGCTGACGTCCTCGGTGTCTCCACGCCATGTCGGCAAGCTGATGCTGCTGTCGCCGCTGGTCATGATCCTCGCGGCAGGATCTTTGATCGCGAGCGTGTACGCAGGCACCGTGGCGGGGATCAGCATCGCCATGGCCCTCACCGGCGTGAGCATGGGGCTGGCCTGGGCGCACTACGGCAACCGGATGATCGAGATCGCGCAGCCACAGGAACGCCCGCTGGCGGCCACGTTCCTCTCCACGAGTCAACTGCTCGGCACCGCTTTCGGCGCTGCCCTGGCCGGGATGGTGGTCAATTTGGCGGGACTGCCTCACGCGACGACCGCTGGGGAGATGCGGCACGCGGCGGTGATTCTCTTTAGCGTCTTCTCCGCGGCGCCTCTTCTCGCTGCCGCCCTGTGTGTGCTTTCGAAGCACTTCCGGTTTTCGGCAAAAGAGGTCTGAAGTGGGGCGAAGGCGGGGCATTTTCGGACATTCATCAAGCCGTGGGTGCGCGAAAATGCTATCTTGGCGCTGGAGTGATATATTTAACCATGAGGAGGACACATCTTTTTGTGGAGAATCGATTCTTTCTATTCAGGTTGGGAGTGCATTTGAAATCCAAACTCACGAATGCATGACTCGAAATCCTATGAAAAACCCAACTCCATCCTGCCGGTCTACGCGGGTAAAAAGAGCTCTCAGCGTCTGCGTCTTCGCCGCGTTCGCCGCCGCCCTGCCGCAGCATGCTTCCGCCGGTGAGGCTGCCTTGTTCGGCGGCACGGTCTACTATTCGGGCTCCCAGGCCGAATTGGACAAGGTCAAGAGCTCCGGCTTCACCACCGCGATCATCTGGACGCTGCATGTCGATGCCAATGGCGACATCAACCTCAATGGCAATCCGCTGGTGACGAACGGCGTGTATGTCGGTGACGCGGGCTTTCCCGCCCGCTTGGCGACCTTGAAGAATTTCCCGACCACGATCAACCGGGTGGAGTTCTCGGTCGGCGCCTGGGGCAGCGGAGCCTTCCAGTCGATCAAGGATCAGATCGCGGCCAATGGCACCGGCTCGACCACGCGCCTCTACCGGAATTTCCAGACCCTGAAGAACGTCACCGGCGCCGATGCGATCAGCAATGACGACGAGGTGACCTACGACGTGGCCTCCACGGTGGCCTTCGGCAACATGCTGTCGAACATGGGCTACAGCTTCACGCTCTGCCCGTATACCAATGCCGGCTACTGGCAGCAGGTGAAAGCCCAGCTCGGCGACAAGGTCGACCGCGTCTACCTGCAGTGCTACGATGGCGGCGCCGGCAATGATCCTGCCACCTGGAACGGCTACTTCGGCGGACTGAAGGTGATGCCGGGCGTCTGGGGCAGGCACTACAGCAATAGTACTGGAGATACCCCTGCGACGGTGAACTCGAAGATGAACAGCTGGCGCACCTCATCCGGGGCCAGCGGCGGCTTCTACTGGATGGCCGACGATCTGCTGAGCGATCCTTCGAACGGCACTTACGGCCAATACGGCAATGCGATCCAGTCCGCCTTCGGCGGCGTCTCCGCGGGCACCTTCTTCCTGGTCAACCGCAACAGCGGACTGCCGCTCGATGCCAGCGGCGCGGGCACCACGAATGGCACGCCGTTCATCCAGTCGACATTCAATGGCAATGCCAACCAGCAGTGGAAGCTGGGCGTGGATGATAGCAACCACTGGGTCCTGACCGGCGTCGGCAGTGGCCGGGTAGCCACGGTCGACGGCTATTCCTTCAACGACAACGCCGTGGTCAACCTGTGGGACAACATCGGCGCGCTGCACCAGAAGTTCAGCCTGGTGGACAAGGGCTCCGGCTACTTCTCCGTGGTCTTCTCGCACTCCGGCAAAGCGATGCAGACCCTGGGCAGCTCCACGGGATCGGGCGCGGCGATCGTCCAGAACGGAAACTCGTCCGGGCTGAATGCGCAGTGGAAATTCCAGTCGACCCTCAGTGCCGGCACCTATGCCGTGCTCGTTCGCCACACCGGCATGGCGCTGGACGCGAGCGGTGCGGGCACGGCCAATGGCACGCCGCTGATCCAGTCGCGTTACCATGGCGGGACCAACCAGAAATGGAACGTTTCGTCGCTGGGCGGCGGCCAGTTCGTCCTCACCGGCGTCGGCAGTGGCCGTGTCGCAACCGTCGATGGCTATTCCTACAGTGACAACGGGATCATCAACCTCTGGGACAACATCAATGCGCTGCACCAGAAGGTCAGCCTGGTCGATGTGGGCCAGGGCTGGGTCAACGTGGTCTTCCTCCACTCCGGCAAGGCCATGGAGGTGCTCTATAACTCCTCGGCCTCCGGCGCACCGGTCGGCCAGTACACTTTGGGCGCCCACGGCTACAACTCCCAGTGGTCCTTCCGCAACGCCTGGTAACTCATTTCCGGAATGCATCGGGCGATGGCCGGCGGATCGGGTGATCCACCGGCCATCGTCTCACTCTTGTACTGCCTGTATGATCAGGATCTTTTTCAGGGCAATGATCGCCGTCGGGCTCATCGCCACCATGGCCGCCGCGGAGGAGACCGTCGAAGCCAGGCTGGATGCCGCGCTGGCGGAGAAGCGCCCTTCCGAGCGCCTGGAGCGACTCGCGGACCTCTGCAAGGACATGGATGTCGCCGGCGTGAAAGCGGTGCTGAAGCGGGCCGGAGAGGTCCCGGAGTTCCGGGCCGGAGCGGTCCTCCGGCAGGCGGCGTTGCGGCGCTGGGCGGCGCTCGATCCCCAGGGAGCCTTCGATGACTTGTCCGCTCTTCCGGAGGGACGGACCAAACTGGAGGCCAGTGCTCTCGCAGCAGCGCGGTTGGCGGAGCAGGAGCCGAATGAAGCGGCCAGGAAGGTGCTGGCGATGCGCGGTGGTGCGGCGCGAGCCGCGGCGGTCGAGGCGATGGCGGAAGCCTGGGCGAAGAAAGATCCGCACGGACTGCTGGCATGGGTGAAGGGACGGCCTGCGGGGCCGGAGCGCGAGCTGGCCTACAGCCGGCTGCTTTTCAACTGGTGTCACAGCGAGCCGGAGAAGTGCTATGCGGAGGTCCGGAATCTGCCGCCGGACAACCTGAAGAACGCTCTGATCACGAACATTGCCACGGCGTGGGCGCAGATGAATCTAGAAGGAGCCAAGGCGTGGGCGGCGCAGCTTCCGGAGGGAATTGAGAGAAATCTGGGGCTGTCCAATGTCGCCGAGTCCTGGGCGGACAGCGATCCAGGAGCCGCGGCGGCCTATGCTCTCGCATTGAGCGAACCCGCGGCGCGGCAGCCTGCCTGTGCCGCGGTGGCGGCGCGCTGGGTGACCCAGCAGCCAAGGGGCGCGGCGGACTGGACGGCTGCGCTGGAGGATGCCGGGACCCAGCAGATGGCGATTCCCCGGGTGATGAATTTCTGGGCGATGCTGGATCCGGTGGCGGCCGCTGCGTGGCTGGACGGCGCTCCCGTGCGGCCCGTGGCGGTGAACGCCTTCGTTGATACGGTCGTGGATCTGGCGCCCGATCTGGGAGCCCGGCAGGCTCTGCGGCTGGACCCTTCCCAACGCGATCCCGGTCTTTCCAGGTGTCTCGACCGCTGGATGCAGCTCGACCCCGAGGCTGCCCGCAAATGGGTGAACGAGACGGAACTGCCCCGGGAACTGAAGGAGCATTACCTGGCCGCGAACCCGCCGATTCAACGATGAAAGCCATCTGTCTGGCGATCGGGCTTCTGCTGCTGGGATGGACCGCCGTGTCTTTGTCCGGGAAAAAGCCCCTCGTCGATTCGCCCGCGGGAACTGCCGGGATCACCGCCATCCGCGAGCCGGATCGGGACGCGGTCCAACGAATCCAGGCAGCCGTGACTGCGAAGGATCTCAACCGGTTTTCCGCGGCTTTCGATGCGGCTGCCAAGCGGGATCCCAAAGCGACTGCCGGGCTGATCGAGGGCTCCGGGGAATTCCGGGAGACCGCGATGCGCTGTGTCGCTCAGGCTTGGGCCGAACGCGATCCGGCTGGAGCGCGGGACTGGGCCGGATCCTTGACCGACGCCACGGACCGGAGCAGCGCTCTGACTTATGTCTGCTTTCAGATCGTGCAGACGGATCCCGGGCAGGCGTTGCGGATCGCGAAAGAGGACGGACTGAACGATGGGAATGGCACCATCCGCAATCTCGCCCAGCAGTGGGCCGAACGGGATTTTTCGGCGGCCAGGGAGTGGGCGAAGGCCCTGTCGCAGGGGCCGGAGCGGAATGAGATTTTCGGCAAGCTGGCGATGGCCCGGGCCGCCTCCGATCCGGTCGAGGCGGCTCAACTGGTGGTCTCGGAAATCCCGCCCGGACCCTCCCAGGAGGAAGCGGCCATGACGGTCCTGAATCGCTGGCTGGGCCGCGACTCGAAGGCTGCGGCCGAATGGGTGGCCGGCTTTCCCGATAGCGACCTGAAGGAGCGGGCGAACCGGGAGATCGCCGGTTTTCTGAGCGCCGGAGGGGGCCCATAGAGACCCCTGGAAATGAAAAAGCCCAGCGTGATGCCGGGCTTTTTCGAGAGAGGAGTCGAGCGCCTCAGGCGTGCTGCAGGTAGCGGACCTGAGCCTCCGCTTCCGGGTTGTGTGGCACATCGGCTTCTTCCGGGCGGGTGTCGCCGATGAGTTCCTGGCGGAACTTGGCGACGATCGCTTCCACCGGCCAGGAGGAGGCTTCGCCGAAGGCGCAGATGGTGCGGCCATCGATCTGATAGGCCACGCTTTCGAGTGTTTCGATGTCCTTTGGCGAGGCTTCGCCGGCCACGAGACGGTCGGTGATCTTCTTCATCCAGGTCGATCCTTCGCGGCAGGGCGTGCACTGGCCGCAGGATTCGTGGGCGTAGAAGGCGTTGATGTTGTTGAGCACCCACGACATCTTGCGGGTGTTATCGAGCACGATCACGCCGCCTGAGCCAGCCATCGAACCGCAGGCGGCGAGGCTGTCGAAGTCCATCGGGATGTCCCAGAAGGTGATCTCGCGCGGGGTGC
>JAQGPE010000754.1 GCA_028293225.1 Akkermansiaceae bacterium
TGGTCGATCTGGATCCGGATGCCCTGAACACTTTCTCGATGTCGGCTTCCGATGTCAGCGCCGCCGTGGCCCGCCAGAACCTGACGCTGCCGTCCGGCACCATGCGCGAGAACGGCCGCGAACTGCCGGTCTAGTTGAACGCCAGTCCGGAGACCGTGCAGTCGTTCCTGGACATTCCGCTGCGCTCGGTGGACGGCAAGATGGTGCTACTGCGCGATGTCGCCAATGTGCGCGACGTTGAAGCCGTTTCGACCAACGTCGAACGCCTGAACGGTCAGAACGCGGTGATGGTTTCCATCCTGAAGCTGGGCAACGCGTCGACGGTGGACATTGTGGACGGGATCATGGCGCGCATGCCGAGCATCCGCGCGGAGGCTCCTCCCGGGATGAAGATCGAGGCGATCTTCGACCAATCCGTTTTCGTGAAGGCGGCGGTGGAAAGCGTGCTGCATGAAATCCTGCTGGTGGGCGCTCTGGTCGCCTCGGTGGTGCTGCTGTTCCTCGGTTCCTGGCGCTCGACCTTCATTGTTCTCACCTCGATTCCGCTGGCGCTGCTTTGCTCGATCGTCGGGTTGAGCCTGGTCGGCGCGACCTTCAATCTGATGACCCTCGGCGGCCTGTCGCTGGCGATCGGCATCTTGGTGGACAACGCGCTGGTGGAAATCGAGAATACCAAGCGGCAGATCGCTTCCGGGAAGAACGTGCACGACGCGATCGTGGCGGGCGCTCAGGAAGTGGCCTTCCCCGAGTTCGTGTCGACGATCAGCATTTGTATCGTCTTCATCCCGATCTTCCTGCTTTCCGGCACGGCCTCCTATGTATTCCGCCCGCTGGCACTGGCGGTGGTTTTCGCGATGGTCGCGAGCTACCTGCTGGCCCGAACGCTGGTGCCGACCCTGGCATCGCTGTTGATGCCGGGCGAAGTCCGCGCCGAGAACAAGCGCGCCGGCAAGAAGAGCTATGGGCCTCTGGCGATCCACTACGCGGTGGAGCACGGCGTCGACAAACTGGGCGAACTGCAGGGCAAGCTGATCGGCTTCCTGCTGCGCTATAAGGTCATCCTGCTGATCCCGATCGGCATCGCTCTGGCAATCGGAACCTTCTCCGCGCTCCACGCGGGCCGCGAGTTCTTCCCTAAGACCGACGCCGGCCTGATCCGTCTCTTCGTGCGCATTCCGAGCGGTGTCCGCATTGAAGACACCGGCAACAAGGTCGCGGAGATCCAGCGCGGGATCAAGGAGATCATCCCGGCCAAGGACCTGGAACTGATCGTCGAAAACATCGGCGCTCCTTACTCGATCAACCTCGCCTACGTGGAGAGCACTTCGGCGACTTCATCCGACGCCGAGATTCTGGTGCAGCTGAAAAAGGGCCACCAGCCGACGCCGGAATACGTGCGCCAGATTCGCGCGATGATCGCCGACAAGTTCCCGGATGTGCAGGCCTTCTTCCGTCCGGCGGATGCGACCAGCCAGACGCTGGCTTCCGGTTCGCCGACCACCTTTGAAGTGCGCTTCATGGGTCGCGACGTGCCGGGCAATATCGCTCTGGCCAAGGAACTGCGCGAGAAGCTGGCCAAGGTGCCGGGCGCCGTGGATGTGACCTTCCGCGAAGTGCTGGACCAGCCGGGCTACATCATCCGGGTGGACCGCGTGCGCGCCTCGCAGCTCGGCGTGACCCAGCAGGATGCCTCGAACACCCTGCTGGCTGCCCTGGGCAGCGGCGGGTCGGTTTCGCCGAACTTCTGGGCGGATACTGCGACGGGCGCTTCCTACGATGTGCAGGTCATCGCCCCGCCAGCGAACCTGACTTCGGTCGAGCAACTGCTGAATCTGCCGATCCGCCCCTCGGTGGGTGGCGCCGATCCGGTGCCTCTGCGTTCTTTCGCCACCGTCACGGAGAAGCGCTCACCTGCCAGCGTCTCCCGCACCACATTGCTGCCGACCTACACGGTGGTGGCCAATGTGGAAGGCCGCGACCTGGGCAGCGTGACCAAGGATCTGGAGAAGCTGCTGGAAGAGCAGCGGCCGCGCCTGCAGCCGGGCAACAAGATCGAGCTGGCCGGCCAAGCCGCGCTGATGAAGTCCGCCTATAGCGAACTCATTGGCGGACTGGGCCTCTCCGCCGTGCTGGTGTTCCTGGTCATGGCGGTGAATTTCCAGTCCTGGACCCTGCCGTTTGTGGCGATCAGCGGCCTGCCGATCGCGATCTCCGGTGCCATCTTCGGCCTGTGGGTGACCGGCACTCCCGTCAGCGTTCCGGCGCTGATGGGCGTGATCATGGTGGTCGGCGTTTCGACGGCGAACAGCGTGCTGGTGAGCAGCTTCGCCCGCGACCGGGTGGAGGAGGGGATCACTCCGGCGGAGGCCGCGGTGGAAGCCGCGACGACCCGTCTGCGCCCGGTGATGATGACCGCGCTGGCGATGATTCTGGGGGTTGTTCCGATGGCCCTGGGTCACGCGGAAGGTGGCGAGCAGAACGCGCCCCTGGGCCGCGCGGTGATCGGCGGCCTGCTCTTCGGCACCATGGCTTCGCTCTTTGTGGTGCCGGTGGTCTTCGCCTTCGTTCGCGGCTGGACGCTGCGTTCGGAAAAGAAGCACGCCCATGAAAACGAAGTCACGCTCGACCGCCCGGGTGCAAGTCTGCCCGACCCGGCCTGAGCGACCGGCAAACCCCGCGAAACTATTTCAGGCCAATTTCCCTTTTTGCACTAAGATCATGTCCGCCATGCCCATCATTTCCCGTATGCTCGCTCCCATGCTGCTGGCCACCACCGGCTTGCTGGCTCAGGAGCCTGCCGCCGTCAAGGTGGTCGCGCCGGCCCCGGCGACGGCCAACCGCACCTACGACCTGCCGGGTCGCACCGAGCCGGTCGAGCAGGCCCGCATCTTCGCCCGCGCCACCGGGATCATCCAGGAGCGTCCGGTCGATATCGGCGATCAGGTGAAAGCCGGTGATATCCTGGCCGTCATCGCGATTCCGGAAATCGACCGCGGAATTGAAGCGGCGAAGGCGACGATCGAGCAGGCGACTGCCCGGGCCAAGAACGCCAAGAGCATTGCGGCGCGCTCCGCCGAGCTGCTCAACTCCCGCGCGGTTTCGAAGGAGGAAACCGAGCAGCGCGAGTCGTCCTCGATGGAACTCGAAGCCGGCGTGCGGGTGGCGGAGGCCGAACTGGCCAAGCTGCTGGAAGAGCAGAAATTTGCGACCGTCCGCGCTCCGTTCGACGCCGTGGTCTCCGGCCGCCGGGTGGACCGTGGCGATTTCGTTCGCGGCGATGCGGCTACCACCGCCGAGTGGATGTTCCAGCTGATCCGGATCGACCAGCTGCGTTTCGCTGTGGGCGCCACGCCGGATGTCGCCCTGCGCCTGAAGCCGGGTTCTCCGGCCAGTGTGCGCTTCAGCGAGCTGCCGGGCCAGGCCTTTCCGGCCAAGGTTTCACGCTCCAGCATGGCCTTCGACACCACGTCCGGAACCATGCGCCTGGAGCTGCTGCTGGAGAACAAGGATCTCACTCTGCCATCCGGTTTCACCGGCACGGTTTCCTTCAACCTGGAGCCGGCCGCCGGCACCTTCCTGCTGCCGAACAACACGCTGCTTTCCCGCGAGGGCAAGACGACCGTGGCGACGGTGAAGGACGGCAAGGTTGCCTTCGTCGAGGTGGTGCCGGGCCGCAACCTCGGTCCGAAGGTGGAGGTCACCTCCGCGGGTCTTTCTCCTGACAGCCGCGTGGTGGTCAGCCCGAACGCTCTGATGCGCGCAGGGGACGCGGTCAATGCGACCGATCTCGCGGTAGCCGGCAAGTAGGCCCAGCTTCCTGAATTTTCCCCACCCGGCTTGAGCGCCCGCTCTCGCCGGGTGTTTTGTTTTATTCCAGCGGCAGCGCTTTCCGGGCGGCGGCGCGGATGCGCTCCACCTCGGCTTCGGTGTAGAGTTCCTTGCCCTCAAATCCCCACACCCCGGCCGGCCAGGCCGGGTCGGTGCTGGAGCGTCCGACGATGTGCATGTGCAGTTGCCGGACGATCAGGCTGATGTAGCCGACGTTCAGGCGCTCAGGCTTGAACTCCTCCTTCACGAAAATGGAGATCTGGCGGATCGCTTCGTAGACCGCCGTGTAGTGATCGGGCGCCAGTTCGTGCAAGTCCTCGGCGTCGGTCTCCGGCACCAACAGGAACCAGGGAAAGAGGGCGTTGTTCTTCAGCAGCAGATGGCTGCCTGCGATGCGACCGAGGTGAAAGCTGCCGTTGGCCAGACGGGGATGGAGTTCAAAATTCATGCGGCAGAAAAGGCCCGATGCCGGATCAGGGCAAGGCGCGTCTTGTGGCACGAGCGATCCGGGGCTACAGCGGTGCCGTCGCGTGCCTTACCTTTCCCCATCCAGCTACCGAGCCCCCTGGTTTCTGCCCGGTGGGCATGCGCAGACGATTTATCCGGCGCTGTTCAGGAAGGTGCCGGAAGTGAACTTCAAACGGGAGCGGCTGGAGCTCGCAGACGGTGATTTCCTCGATCTCGACTGGAAGAGCGAGGGGCGGGAACGCCTGGTGATTCTCTCCCATGGCCTGGAAGCAAGTACCAGCGCCCCCTACATCCGGGGCATGGCGGCGGCGCTTTTCCGCAGAGGTTGGGATGTGCTGGCCTGGAACTACCGCGGTTGTAGTGGTGAGCCGAACCGCCTGCTGAAGTTCTATCACAGCGGGGCCAGCGACGATCTCAGCATGGTGGTGGAGCATGCCTTGCAGACCCATCCCGCGGACCGGATCGATCTGGTGGGATTCAGTCTCGGCGGGAACATGACCCTGAAATACCTCGGTGAGAAAGCCGGAGAGGTTTCGCCGCGGTTGCATCGGGCGGTGGCGTTTTCGGTGCCGTGCGATCTGGCCTGTTCCTCCGTGCGCCTTTCGAAGCGGAGCAACCGGATCTACATGGATCGCTTTTTAAGCGACCTGCGCGGAAAACTGAGAGCGAAGAAGCCGGCGTTCCCGGACGAGATCGATCTCGCCGGCATCGAGAGGATCCGTAACTTCCGGCAGTTTGACGATCGCTTTACCGCGCCGCTGCACGGTTTTCGTGACGCCGCGGACTACTGGGAGCGGGCGAGTTCGCGGCCTCTGTTGGAGAGGATTGCAGTGCCGGCTTTGCTGGTGAATGCGGTGAACGATCCTTTTCTTGGACCCGGCTGCTTTCCAAAGGAGGAGGCGGAGAGAAGCCCCTGGTTCCACTTGGAAGCCCCTGCCGACGGCGGGCACGTCGGCTTCGCCGGGCCGGACGCGAATGGCGAATACTGGTCTGAGAAAAGAGCGGCGAAATTCCTCAGCTCGGAATGAGCGAGGTGAAGAGGGGGACTATTTCCCGAACGCCGCTTCCAGGTGGAAGATTGCTTCGACGATCTGCTGCGCGGTATCGAGCCGGGTAAATTGCTCGACTTCCTTTCCGCCAACCCGTTGCACCAGAAGCCACCACTCCCGGTCGCGGTCATACTCGACGGCATAGCTCCGGTCGGGTTCGCCGGGGCCCCGCACCCAGAGAGAGTCGTCATCCCGCTCCACGGGATAGCCGTAGGTCAGGAGGAGAGACTCGACGGATTCCGGGCTGGATTGAGTGGGCAGCATAAGCCTTCGTTTTAGGGGCAACAGCAAGGCGTCGCTAGCTCTTCAAGGGGCTTGGAGAATAGTCCTCGCCCTTCCCATCCGACTGGAGCCGCTGGTCGGATTTGAACCGACGACCTGCTCATTACGAATGAGCTGCTCTACCCCTGAGCTACAGCGGCGTCTCGCGTCGAAGCGGGGCGCAATGAAGCAG
>JAQGPE010000768.1 GCA_028293225.1 Akkermansiaceae bacterium
GAACCGTGAGATGGGGGGCGGGAAAAAGCGATCCACTTCGGGAGCGACACATTTCCCCTTCGGAAAGGAAATCGAGTTAGGTGCTGGCTGCGACGCGACCGGGCGTAACGAATCCCTGCAAAGTTGCGGTAAAAGACCGCGGCAGGATTTTCGAATCCGGAGGCGACTGCGTATCCCGCGGCCGCCAACGTTCGTCAGACATCCGCAAGATGCCTTCCAACTACTGATTTGGCAAAGCAAATTTTTCAGCCTCGAAGCCGCTTATTTTCAAAGCTCCGGCAGCCGGACAGGAGCGAATTTCACACGAGAAGGTCGCAGTCGCTGTGAATGGCCTTGTGAGGACAACCCACCAGAGACTCCAGACACCGGGTGAGTTCTTCCTCATTTCCGGGGCGTTTGAAGACATAGAACAACCCCGGGGACATTCAGAGGGTGACGCTCATCCTCCTCTGAGATGTCCCAATCATCCAGGCCGCTGCGGAAAGCGCTTCAGGCAATCCCCGTCGCCCGCCGCACCCGGTCCAGCACCACCGTCGCGGCTTCACGCGCCCGCAGGCCGCCCTTTGCCAGCACCGCATCGACATAGCCGGGATCCGCCGCGATCTCATCGCGACGCTTCTTCAGCGGTTCGAAATAAGCGAGATAGGCCTCCAACAGGCGCTTCTTGAAATCGCCGTAGCCGATGCCGCCGCGGTCGTAGTCCGCCTCCATCGCGGCCACCGCATCCGCCCCCGCCACCAGCCGGTAGAGCGCCAGCAGGGTCGAGTTCTCCTTCGGCTTCGGCTCGTCCAGCGGCGTCGCGTCGGTCACCAGCTTCTTCATGATGAGCTTCTTGGCCTCGTCCGCCTCCACGAACAGTGGCAGCGTATTATTGTAGCTTTTGCTCATCTTCTGGCCGTCCAGACCCGGCACCACCGCGCTGCTTTCGCGAATGATCGGCTCCGGCACCTTCAGCGTCCCCTCGCCGTAGGCCTCGTTCATCTTGCCGGCCAGATCCCGGGTGATTTCCAGGTGTTGCTTCTGGTCCTTGCCCACCGGCACCTGGTCGGAGTCATAGAGCAGGATGTCCGCCGCCATCAGCACCGGGTAGGCGAACAGGCCGTGGTTCGGCGAAAAGCCGTGCGCGACCTTGTCCTTATAGGAGTGGGCCTTTTCCAACTGGCTGACCGGACAGACGGTGGAAAGCATCCACGCCAACTCATTCACCTCCGGCACCGCACTCTGCAGGAAAAACACCGAACGCTCCGGATCCAGCCCGCAGGCCAGGAAATCGATCGCCAGCTCCCGGCACCAGTTGCGCAGTTCGGCAGGATTTTTCACCGTGGTCATCGCGTGGTAGTTCGCGATGAAGTAAAATCCCTCTCCTTCTTCCTGCAGGCGGACGGCGGGCTCCATGGCACCGAAATAGTTCCCGATGTGGAGTTTCCCCGTAGGCTGCAGCCCGGTTAGAATGCGCATGGCGCGGAAGATGGCGAAAGCCGGGCCACCCGGTCAAGCGACGAGCGCCGCCGCCGGAGCCCCGAAATCCGGCTCTTGCCCCCTCACCCGGAGCGGCTAACATGCCCGCCATGCCTTCCTCCTGCCAGGGACGCCGCTGTCGGAAATCGCGCTGGTTCACCTACGCGCGCCGCTCAGCGACCTACCGTCCGCCCGTGCCGATCGAGGACGCCTGCAAGGCTTTCACCCTTTCCTCCGGGGAATCGCTGGCCTCCGCCTCCTCGCGACAGACCCTGGCAATCGTCTTTCTCCGCCACTTCGGCTGCACCTTCACCCGCCGCATCCTGCGGGAACTGGAGGGCCTGAAGGCTGAGGCCGACCGCCGCGGCACCCGCCTGATCCTGGTTCACATGCTGGAAAAGGGCAGCGAAACGGAATATCTCGACCGCAAAAACGGCGTGGACGTCATCGCCGATCCGCACTGCGAGCTCTACCGTGCCTTCGGACTGGGCAAGGGCGGCTTCTTCGAACTCTTCGGCCCGCGCGTCTGGCTGCCGCTGATTTCCTCGCTGGTCCGCGGCTGCGGCATGGGCCACCTGGCCGGCGACGGCATGCAGATGCCCGGCGCCTTCCTGCTGCGGGAATCGACGGTCATCGCCAGCCAGCGCCCGCGCACCCAGGCCTTCCTGCCGGATCTTTCCCGCCTGTTCGAGGACTCCCCCGCCCTGCCCGGGCTGCTGAAAATCCCCGCATGAACAGCAGCCCGCTGGCCGATCGCACCCTTCTCGTCACCGGCGCCTCCAGCGGCATCGGCCGGGCCCTGTGCGAAAAGCTGGTCGACCGGGGCGCCAACGTTCTCGGCGCCGGCCGCGATCCCGCCCGCATGCCGGAAGGCGTCCACGGCCTGCGGGTCGACCTGACCAAGCGCGAAGAAATTCACTCACTTTTCCAACAGCTCGGCCGCGTCGACGCCCTCGTCAATTGCGCCGGCATCGCCTACCTGTCGCGGATCATCGACGGCAACCCGACCGACTGGGAGGAAATGTGGCGCGTCAACGTGATGGCGCTGTCGATTTGCTGCCAGCTGGCCCTGCGCCACTTCCCGGCCCGCGGCGGCAGGATCGTCAATGTGTCATCCATGAGCGGCCACCGGGTCCCGCCGACCGGCGGCTTCTACGCGCCGACCAAGTTCGCGGTCCGCGGCATCACTGAGGCCTTGCGCCTGGAACTGAAAGCCATCGGCTCACCCGTGCAGGCCGCCTGCGTCTCGCCCGGCTTCGTCGATACGCCCCTGCTGGACAACTATTTCCGCGGTCGCGAAGATGTCCTCCAGGAAACCCGCCAGACCATGACGATGCTGAAACCGGAAGACGTGGCGGATGCGATCCTGACCATCCTGGAAGCCCCCGCCCACGTGGAAATCGGCGACATCCTCCTGCGCAGCGCCGATCAGCGCGCTTGAAGCATTTCTCTTCCCCCCGGCCGCGCCGCCCTCCATCCTCCCCCTCACCGCATGCCCGGAGAGCCCGTCAATATCGTCTGCATGAAGTGGGGCACCCGCTACCCTTCCCACTACGTCAACATCCTCTACCGGTCGCTCGGGAAGCACCTGTCCCGGCCTTTCCGTTTTCTCTGCATCACGGATGACACCACCGGCCTGGTCGACGGCGTCGAGACGATGCCGTTTCCGCCGAATCCGGGGATCACCCAGGCCAAGTGGCCGAACGTTTTCATGAAGCTGGTCATCACCGAGGACGGCTTCGCCAACCTCGTCGGCCCGACCCTCTTCCTCGACCTCGACCTGGTGGTGCTGGATTCGATTGACAGCTTCTTCGACTACAAGCCGGGCAAGAACATCATCATCCACAACTGGATCGAGCGCCGGAAACAGATCTTCCGCAAACGACCGGAAATCGGCAACTCCTCGATCTTCCGCTTCGAGGCCGGTAAGTCGCAGTACATTTACGACACGTTCATCAATCAGATCCACGAGGCCGACGATCGCACCAAATTCCGCACCGAGCAGGTCTTCCTGACCTATGCGATGAAGGAGCGCTACTGGTGGCCGGAGGAGTGGGTGCGCAGCTTCAAGTATCACTGCCGCCCGGCCTTTCCGCTCAATTTGATCCTGGCCCCACAAAAGCCGAGGGGCGCGAAATTCCTGGTCTTCCACGGCCAGCCCGACCCGCACGACGCCATCGATGGTGCGCGCGGCAAAAAGCTCCATCACCGCTTCCTGCCCGCGCCTTGGGTCGCCGACTTCTGGCACGAGTGAGTGAATGCGCGCGTGATTTGCTGCCGATGAAGCCCCTCGACCCCACCCTGCACGCGGAGATCGATTCGCTCTCCAAGGAACTGGAGACCTTTCTGACCCGGCGCCCGGGCACCGCTCCAGCGGATTTCCCCGCGGAGTCGCAGGTGAAGCGCCACGCCCTGCTTGCCCGCCATCTGGGCTTCACTCCGGCCCAGCCGGTGCCGCTGCTGCACTGCATCGGCGACAGCCACGCCATGTTCTTTTCCGGAGCCGAGCGCATGCGCTTCATCCGCTACGGCAGCGTCGGGCTGTGGCGGCGGCGCTACATCAACCGCAGCCTCGACCTGCTGCCGTGCTTCCGGGTTTTCCACACCGGTCCCTCGACCGCCTGGAAAGCGGCCGAGTTCGGTTCCTCGACCCGCAACCGCGAGAAGATCGAGTGGCTGCTCAAAAAGACAGTGCCGCACGGTTCGCGGGTGCTGCTGTCCTTCGGCGAGATCGACTGCCGCATCCACATGCCGAAGCAGGTGCTGGCCGGAAAGACGGTGAGCGAGGTGGTCGAAGCCACCGCCGCGCATTTCCTGCCGCTGGTCCGCCGGGTCGTGGAACTGGGCTTTGACACCACCGTCTGGGGCGTCGCCCAGATCAGCCCGCGCCTGGAAAGCGATCCGCGCCTGGCCCTGCCCGCCGCCGGTCCGGTGGAGCTGAGAAATGAAATCACCTATGCCTACAATGCCGCGCTCGGGCGTTTGTGCGAAGCGGCGAAGATCCGCCACGTCTCGCTAGCCGGGACTTTCCACACCGCCAGCGAGCCGATGCCGGAGGAGTGCTTTTACGACGGCGTGCATCTTTCACAGGTCGTCATGCCGCATGCGCTTCAAGCCCTGCAGCAAGCCGGAGTGCTGAGTCTCAGTTAGCCCGCGCGCTGCGCCCTTGCCCGAGAGGACGCTTCCCGATATCTGCTCATTTCGTATGAAGCGGAAAACTCTGCGGCGCTCGGCGGCGGCGACTCTTATCCTGACTGGAGCGATCTGGCTCGGATGGAAAGCCACTGGCGAAAACCGCAGCCAGGTCGAAGCGACAGGAGGAGAGAAGAAGCATCCCGCGGCATCGGCAAGCTTCGGGCAGACCGCACAGCAGGACGAAGTCAGCCTGCCAACCAAATTGGGCGACCGCCCCCCGCCTTTCAAACGGGCGGATGACCAGGA
>JAQGPE010000774.1 GCA_028293225.1 Akkermansiaceae bacterium
CTGCACCATGGAGCGGTTCAGATTGGCGTAGTCGAGCGGCTTGCCGGTGCCCTTGGCGAAGTCGACCAGCCGGTCTCTCAGGGCCGGATCGCCGGCGCACTGCGAACCCCAGGCGTCCATGACCTGGGAGGCGGCGTCCGGAGCCAGCGTTTTGAAGGTGGCCGTCGCCAGCTCGTAGTCGCGGGTCACCAGGGAGCCGAGAAGATTGCCCTGCATGACTTCCTTGTATTCCCCCAGGGCTTCCGGTGCGTCCGTCGAGGCCAGCCACGCGAGGGCGGCGGCGGGCTGATCATTGCCCCACTCGTTGAAGACCCGGATCGCGTTGAAGCCGCTGCCCGGAGTCTTGGCGAGAATGGCCTTCATCGCGCTCGTGGGGTCCAGCGCCGCCCAGCGGGCTCCGACTTTCAGGGCCAGCAGGGAATCCAGCGACGGGTTGATGCCGGCGTAGACCTCTGCCAGTTCCTCCGCTGACAGGTCGGCCAGGATCGCATCGACCGCGGCGCAGGCTTCGAAGTCCAAGGCCAGATTCGGCGAGTCGGCCACCATGGCTTTTAGCCGCTTGAGTGCCGCAGCCAGGTGGTCCTGCCGCACGGCAGCAGCCGGGCGGGGGCGTGGCGGCAGGGCAGGGGAGGCCGCCTGAGCACTTGGACCGGCGGTCGTCCAGGAGGAGGGAAACAGGCCGGCGCGGGCGATCTTCCTGCCCGCCCAGTTTCCCGCCACGGACAGGGCGGCGATCCCGGCGACGATGAGCAGGCCTGAAAGGAGTGGCTTAGTGCGTGGCATCGGCGGCAGGGGAATTGAGTTTGTCACGAAAGGAGGCGGGCAGGCTGGCGAACCACCCGGCGGCGGCGTCCGGCTGGTTCTGCTGCCAGGTCCGGTACTGAATGCGGATCCTGTCGGACTGCTGGCGATCGCCATGGGACCCGCTGAGTTCCCAGTTGGTCTGCCTCTGCATCTGCCCCACCATGAGCTCGAGTTGGCCGCTTTTCACCGCCCAGTCGGCGGCTTCCTGTGGCTTGCCATAGGAGTAGCCGTTGTAGATCCGGTCGCGGAGTGGGGCGTCTCCCGGGGTGGCCTGCAGCGAGTCCAGCGCCAGCACCGGATTCGTGTTCGCCACCCGCTCGACGACGTTCTGGCGGAAATTTGCCCGCTGCTCGTCGGTCATGCCGTAGGCCCCCGCCTGGCTGCTGGCGCTCAGCGCTCCCGCCGGGTCGTTTTCCGCCCAGGTTCGGGCCAGCTGGGTGGCCGCGCGTTTCCAGCCCTTGTCGTCGCGGAGGTCCTTGGTCAGGTCGAAGAACTGCTGCCGGTTTTCCTCGCTCGTGGAACCGCGCAGCGCCAGCGCCATCATGACGGAGGTCCGCGCGGCGGGGCACTCCCGGCTGGCGCGTTCCAGGGCGGTCTGCGGATCCTGCCGGACGAAGAGCGGCCCGGCCATCAGCCCGGCAAGGGTGGGGATGACATTTCCCGGAGGCGTTCTCTCGATCCCCACCCACTGCAGCGCCGCCGCGGGATCGCGCGCCAGCCAGATCGCCAGCACCGCGCGGATGGGGCCGGAGCCGTGGGCCGCGAGCATTTTCTCCATGCTCTCGGCCGCGCCCTGGGGATCGAGCTGGGCCCAGCGGGCGGAAAGCATATTCATCAGCGTCTCGCTGGCCCCGTTCGTTTCGCCTGCTGGCAGTTCGGCCAGATAACTCCGCACCTGCGCCAGGTCGAAGTCACGGATGATCTGCCAGCACTCCGCCGCCTCCCGCGAGGTCAGTTGGCTGCCCCTGGCCCGTCCCCGCAGTTCATTCAACCGCACCACCGAATCGGGCGGCCGGACGAAGATCCGCTTCAAGGTGGTGCGCAGCGGCGGCGCGGCATTTCCCGTTTCCAGGCGCTGCCCTTCCTGGCGAAATCCCAGCCACGCGGCCAGTCCGGGCGCTACGATGGCCAGCGGCAGAAAGATTTTCCAGCGTCGTCCCACACCTCCTATGTGCGGAGATCAAGGAAGGCCTGTCGATGGGGAAATCCCCGGTCACGCGTTCTTCACGGAGATCACGCAATCTTCATGAAGGAAACGCCCGGTCCCTTGTGCTTGCCGACCGCCGTGAAGTGATGCGAGATCTCAGGGAGTTGAAATTTCCCGTCTTCCTGACCCCGGTCCGCCAACTGGTCCTGCTGCCCCTGGCGGCACTGATCTTCGTGGGCGTGTGGCGGGTCCGGCAGGGGGAGGAACTCAGAGCCCTGAGAAAGGAGATGAGCCGTGATGAGGCTGAGCTGACCCTGCGCAGCACCCGCGCGGAAAGCGCCCGCCATGGGGCGACGGCAGCGGTCGATGGAGCCGGGCGCACCGACCCAGCCAAGGTGGACTGGCGGAAGGTCTGCGAGGCCTGGTCCGGCCGTGCCTCCTCCGATGGCATGAGCGACATGGAAAGTGCGCGC
Source organism: Akkermansiaceae bacterium (assembly GCA_028293225.1). Classification (GTDB taxonomy): domain Bacteria; phylum Verrucomicrobiota; class Verrucomicrobiia; order Verrucomicrobiales; family Akkermansiaceae; genus Haloferula. Next base: position 2,425 of record JAQGPE010000774.1, read on the forward strand.
TTGCGGAGCCAGATGCTGGAGTGGTCCGCCGCGCAGCTCATCGCGGCGCTGGAGCAGATCGACGGGAGCGACTTTGATTCCATGAACCGCCAGAAAGCGGCCGGCCCACTGATCGCCGCTCTGGTGGAAAAGGACCCTGCCGCCGCGCTGGCCCGTTCCGAAAGGCTGGCAGTTGCGGGCAAGGGGCAGGACTACTCCTACTTGGACCAGGCCCTGAAGGGGCTGGCTGGCAGGGACCCTGGCGCAGCGATCGCCTGGCTGGACCGGCAGAACGCGGCAGGCCTCATCAGCCCCGCTGGCCAGGAAGTCAGCCGGATGTTCGAGGGCGCGCTGATCATCGGCCTGGCGCAGAGCGACCCGGCTGCGGCGGCCCGGCGGCTGGAGTCCTCCCCTCCGGAAAGGCGGGCGGAGCTGCTGGGGTCGATGCGGCTTTCCAGCCCGGAGGATGTCGCCAGCGTGGTGCGACTGGCGCGGGACAGCCTGAAGCCGGAGGAGGTGCCCGGACTGGTGGCCAGCGTCACGACGGAGATGCTGTCGAGCGGCTTGGCTCCCACCTCGGCCTTGCTGGACCGGATCGGAGCCACCCCGGAGGAACGGCTGGCGGTGGCGGAAAAGTTTTCCAAGTCCCCGCTGGAAGGTCTGCCCCAGGTTCGGGATCTGAACGCGGAGGACCTGCGCGGCCTGCATGACTGGATGAAGACCCAGGCCCCCGGGAAAGAGGACGATCTGACGGCCATGACGATGTTGCGGGCCGTCTTCTACGGGGGGAGGCCGGGGGGCGCGCGGATCGAGCAGGCGATCCTGAAGAGCGATCCGGACGGCGGCGGCCATCTACTGGTGCCCTTTCTGAAGGCGATGAAAGCCATCCACCAACAGCCGACGGACGGCTCGCTCATCGACCACGTCGCCGATCCCGGAGTGCGGCAGGAACTCAGTGCCCCTCCATGATGATGAAGCTCTCCCCCCGCCGCCGTTCCGGTCCTTTTCTTGCGCTGCTGATCCTCGGCGCGGGCGGCTTGCTGCTGTGGCACGGTCACCAGGATTTGCTGGAGGCTCGACAGGCGGGAAATGCCCTGCGAGCGAAGCTGGAGGCGCTGGGTGCCCAGGATGCGGCAGGGGATTCCCACGATGGGAGAGCCACTCCCGGTCCGCGTGACACTGCAGCTGTGGGGCGGGAGCTTGCTCAGGAATTGCTGGCCGTGACTGCCGCGCTCCGGGAGGCGAGAAGCCAGGCTAGCGAGCCGGAGCAGGAGTTGCTGGAGCGGCAGATCCGGCTGAAGAACGACGCCAACTTGCTGACGGTGGACGGTCTCAAGGCCTACATCGCCGAGCTACAGCAGAAAGGCGACCTGACCGACAAGGAGGTGCTGTTTCT
>JAQGPE010000503.1 GCA_028293225.1 Akkermansiaceae bacterium
AAATGTCTCGGATTGGCTGCCGGTGAAATTCGAAGACCGCGACTTTATCTACTGCCAGAACATCCACCCCGCTTTTGGCGTATCGATCATCGACCTTTATGGCTGGCAGTACAACCAGACCGAAAAGAAATGGGAGCTCCTGATCCATGCCGCCACCAAGGGAGTGGGCAAGGCCATCATCTCCTTCAATCAGAAAACGGGAACCATCTCGATGAAGGGAGACGCCAACAATCGGTTCAAGGAAGCGGTGGTCGCTTCGATGGACCTCAGAGCCACCGTACTCTGAGTCGCGTGATCGACTTCCCCCTTCCCCCTTAAGCATTCGCATCCTCCGAGTTCAAAAAAGAGTAGCGATGGAGATCATCCCGCCGCTGCCACCCCCGCCGCGCCCAGTACTCGTTCGCCAGATCGTTCGTCACCAGCACATCGATGTGCACCTTCACGATCCCCAGCTCCTTCAGCCCGTCCAGACAGCGCGTCACCAGCGCATGCGCCACCCCGCCGCCGCGGTGGGCCGCCTCCACCACCACGTGCTGCAGATAGCCCCGCCGCCCGTCGTGCCCGCACATCGCGCAGCCGATCACCCGGCCGTCCTCCCCTTCCGCGATGAAGCTCAGGCCCGGATTCCTCGCCAGGTAGCGCGCCGTCGCCTCCCGCGAATCCGCCTCCCGCACCGACACCCCGGGCGTGCGCCGGAAAAGAGCCAGCACCTCCTCATACCGCCCCAGGGTCAGTTCACCGATCGTCATCCCCGCACCCTAGCGCCCGGACCGCCCCGCGCGAAATCGAAATTTCCCGCCCTCTCCTACGCCATCTCCCGTACCCGCCCCGGCGCAGAAAGGAGCGGGGGCTTTCCAGCCCCCCGTCCAAAAGCCACCGGCCGCAGGCCGCTGTTGAGTTCATAGAGCCCTGAAGGGGCGAAGGAAGACAGCCCAGGGTAACGAGCGCAGCGAGGCCACCCTGGGTTCCAACCACCGTGCAAAGCACGCAAGACGAACGCGTCAAAGCACCCTTTCCCCCTCTGCGTCCCGCCGCGTTCGCTCTTCCTCACGGCCCTGCCCGCCCCATCTGAAAGCCCACGGCCAAAGGCCGCGCTTTCTCCTCTGCTAGCGCACGGAATCACCCTCAAACTACGATACCCGGCGTAGCCGCAAGCCACGCCCTCCCTTCACCGCCGCGCCTCCTCCACTGCCGCCTGGAAGTCCTCCGGCAGATTCCCGCCCTCTTCTTCGGTCCTCCCCATCAGCACATTTCCCAGGTATTCCTCCCTCCACAGTTTCACCGGCGGGTCACCCCCCTCCTCGATCCGGAACCGCGTCCGCACCACATCCGTTGAAAAGTCCCTGTCGCGCCGGGTCAGCACCGCCAGGCTCTCCCCGCGCGCCGCCCCCAGCAGCCCGCGGAACTGCTCCCGCAGCGCCTTCAGCTCCGGCTCCGCAAAGCCCGCACGATCCGGCAGCGTGTACCACAGCCGGCCCTCCGCATCCGTCTCCCGCCCGCTGTGGGACCGCATGTATTCCCGCAGCCGCAGCCGGTAGCTGGAAATCGCCGCATCCACCCCCGCCCGCTCCGCCGCGGTCATGTCCAGCGCCTCCGCCAGGTCATCGGTCACCTCCCAGTCATGATCGATCGGATTGTGATCCAGAGTTTTCGGCATCAGCATCTGCGCCTGCTCCGCCGTCATCGGCAGCCGCTCCCCTCTCAGCCGCGTCGGCGTCGCGCCACGCTCATGCCGGCGCCCCGCCGCCTCCGCCCGCGCTGCTACGCCGCTCCCCGTACTTCCTTCCTCCGCGGGCTCGCGCACCGCTCCCGCCGCACCGCCATCCGCCGCCGGCCCGCTCCACAGGAACCAGCCATTTCCCGCCAGGCTCAGCGCCAGCAGCCCCAGCAAAACGGCCCGCGCCCTGGAATCACCGCCAGTCATCGCTCGTCCTCAGTGTTTCGAAATCGATGAAGTGCCCGTAGCGCGTCTGCATCGCCGACCCCATCGCCGGACCGCGATCGCCAAAAGTCCCGTCCGCGAACCGCTGGAGGCAATCTTCCGGGGCATTGTGCGGCCCGTCATCCGGGCCCTGCTGCACCAGCACCTCTTCGCTGCCGTCGTTCTCTCGCGTCACCCCGGCGAAGCGCTTCTGCGCCAGCACCACCGCCGTCACCGCCTCCGGATCGCGCAGGCCAGGGATCTCCGCCACCTCGCGCCGGATCCGCTCGCGCAGCGCTCCGCCTTCCTCCGGCGGCACCTGGATCTGATACTCCACCCAGCGGCGTGTTTTCACCGATGTCACGTGCGCCGCCTCCAGCCGCAACCCCTCCGCCACCCAGCCGCGCATCCGTTCCTCCACCGCCCGCACCTGCGCCGGCGTCATCTCCAGCAGAGAGCCCAGCCCCTCCCCGAATGTCAGCTCCCGTCCGTCATCCTCCACCTGCCGCGCCAGCCACCGCACATCCACCCGCACCGGCGCGGTCTCCGGCTTCTCCTGCCCCGCCGCGCCACTCCCGCCGCCAGCACCACCGGAAAAATCCCGCCCCGCTCCTCTGCCGCCACGCGCCACCTTCACCGTCCGGCCATTTTCCGTCGCACTCCCGTCCCCCGCCGCAGCGCTGCTCCGCCCCGGCCAGCGCGCCACCGCAAAGCCCGCGTTCACCGCCAGGCTCACGCCCAGCAGGACCAGCAGCCGCGAACTGGAAAACCACCTCCTCATCATCGTCCCGCCATCCCACCCAATCCCCCTCCAAAGCAAAGCGCCATCCGCGCCCCGCCACCCATTTTTCGCATTCTTGTCACATTTCCCGCACGGCACGACGGTAGGGGTTGAAGATGAGCAGCACCCCCACCACCGAGGCCGGTGACCTCCACGCCTACGCCACCACTGGCGATGAAGCGGCCTTCCGCCGGATCGTGGAGCGCCACGCCGCCATGGTCCACAGCGTCGCCCTGCGCATGACCCAGGACCACGGCCTGGCCCAGGAGATCACTCAGAACGTCTTCTCCATCCTCGCCCGCAAGGCCCGCTTCCTCGGCACCGCCAGCCTCGGCGGCTGGCTCCACCGCGTCGCCGCCGCCGAAAGCCGCAACGCCCGCCGCAAGGCCGCCCGCCGCACCCAGCTCCACCAACGGTTCAGCGCCACCCTCATGACGACCCCGGAACCCGCCCGCAACGCCTCCTGGGAGGAGATCTTCCCGGAGCTCGATGCCGCCGTCAGCCGCCTCCCCGCCGAGGACCGCGAACTCGTGGTCCTGCGCTATTTCGAAAAGCGCAGCTTCCGCGAAATCGCCCACGCCACCGGTCGCGCCGAAGCCGCCTGCCGCAAGAAATCCCAGCGCGCCCTGGAGCTCCTCTCCGCCCTCCTGCGCAAGCGCGGCATCCTCGCCCCCGGCGCCACCGCCCTCGCCGCGCTCCTCGCCGCCCAGGCCCTCACCCCCTCCTCCGCCTCCGCCGCGGTCATCGCCGCCACCGCCCTCCAGTCGGTGCCCGCCAGCTCCGGCTTCACCCTTTTCCTCAAGACCCTGCTTTCCATGACCACCAAAAATATCGTCAAGGCCACCCTGATCGCCCTCGTCCTCGTCGCCGTCCCTCTCGCCATCGTCTTCAAGCCCGAGCCGCTGCCACGCCTCGCCGCCGGCGCCCCGCCCGCCCCCCGGCCCACAGCCACCGCCGGCAAATCCGGCCCCGCCGCCCGCCCTCTGCCGCCACCCAGCGACATCAACTGGCAGGAAGTCGGCCGCAAGCTGGAAGACAGCAATGACCTCACCCGCATGCTGCTGATGAAAAAGCTCGAAGGCAGCTTCAAGACCCTCACCGCCGCCGAGCTCGAGGACGGCCTGGAGCAGGTCACCAACTCGGATCTCTCCGACTCCGCCAAGTCCGACCTGCGCATGGCCCTCGCCGGCTACCTCGCCAAGCTCGACCCCATGGCCGTGCTGGCCCGCTTCCCCCGCGACCACGCCGCCGACCTTTCCTGGCAACTCACCGCCGGCATCCGCGAGCTGGCCAAAAAGGACTTCACCGCCGCCGACCAGTGGATGAAAACCCAGATCGCCGACGGCGCCTTCTCCCGCACCGACCCCACCGGCCGGCCCGCCCAGCTCGATCTCTACCTCGGCACCATGTACGGCGAAGCCCTCAAAAGCGACCCGGTCGAAGGCGGAAAAAAGCT
>JAQGPE010000813.1 GCA_028293225.1 Akkermansiaceae bacterium
GACGCGCACGATTTACGGCGACAAGGCCCGCTACAAGAAGACCTACTGGAGCGACTACCCGGGCATGTACACCGCCGGGGACGGCGCCCGCCGCGACAAGCAGGGCAATTTCTGGATCGTCGGCCGCCTGGATGACGTGCTCAACGTTTCCGGCCACCGCCTCGGCACGGCCGAAATCGAGAGCGCCCTCGTCGCCCACCCCGCCGTGGCTGAAGCCGCGGTGGTTGGCCGGCCGGATGAGCTCAAGGGCCAGGCAGTTGTCGCTTTTGTCACCCTAAAGGGAGGCATCGAAGGCACCCCGGCGCTGCAGAAAGAGCTCCGCGAGCACATCGGCAAGCTGATCGGCGCGATCGCCCGGCCGGACGATCTCCACTTCGCCCCTGCCCTGCCGAAAACCCGCTCCGGAAAAATCATGCGCCGGTTATTGAAAGAATTGGTCGCAACTGGCAACGTCACCGGGAACACGAGCACGCTGGAAGATCACAGCGTGATCGCCGCCCTGCAGCAGAAGATCCGCGGAGAAAGCTGATTCCCCTGTCATGACCCCCTCCCGTTACCTAATCGCCCGTATCGGCCTGGCATTCGGCGTTCAGCGCCGCCAGCGCCGCATGTCCGACGCCGCCACTGAGATGCACCTGCTCCGGGAAGCCGAGCAGATGCTTGGAGAGGAGATCTGGGAACGGGTCGAGGAGGTCGAGGAACTCGGCGTGGAGTACTGGAATCTCCGCAAGCTGATCAAGGAGCGCGGCGAAATCCGGATCAAGCTGGATGCCTGTGAGGAGATTCTCGCCCTGGCCCACGAGCAGCGCGCTGCGATTCTCGGTGCGAAATCCGACCCGCAGCAGGCGCTGGAAGACAAGCGCGGCCGCCTGCTTTCCGACCTGGAGAACATGGCCCGGGAGCGCGATACCATCGTCCAGCGCGCGCGGGAGATCCGCCGCGTCTACGATGGTCTGAAAATGAAAGTCGAAGTGCTGCAGACCGGCGAAAGCGAGGGTCTGGACGCGACCCGTTCCCGCATGGCTGACCTGAAGCAGCAGTTCACGGATCTGAAGCACCAGCGCGATGCGATCGCCGCCAAGATCACCCAGGGCGACGCCAAGCTCGACGTGCTCGATGCCGAACTCGGCACCGAACGCCAGAAGCATCGCGTCGAGGCCTCCGAGGCCTTCCAACAGATCGGCCAGGCCAACCGGGACATTTCGGCGCTGAAGGCACAGTATGGGTTGTTGGACACGCAGATGCGGCAGCTTTTCAGTGAAATCGGCCGCCATATCAGCCGCCACGCCCGCGCCAACGAGCGCTGTCGTGCGGCGGCAAAAGGTCAGCTGCCGATGGTCGATGTCATGCAGGCGCTGCGGCAGTCGATCGCAATGAATCATCGTTTGGCGGGAATGTAATCTCTTCCCGGCCCTCTTCCTTTCCCCGCTGGCGGGCGGAGCGGACATTTTCCGCTACCGCTTTCGCCGATCGGGGTTTGAATGAGGTATGAAAATCGCCCGCGGCCCTGTAGTCATTGCATTGGCGATCCTCCTGGGAGGAGTGGGCGGCTGGGCTCTGGTCCGGAACATCGCTGACGACGCGACGGCTGCGGCGAAACCCGCTGAGCCGAAGCCAGTCTCGAAGCCTACGATGCCGGAGAATCTGCCGGCGCTGGCCGGAAAGCTGGAGGAGCGGAAGACGCCGCCGGGCGGCTATCAGGATGACGAGGAAGCCGAAGACGCCGGGGCGCTGAAGCATCAGCGGACGCTGAAATTTACCGACAAGGCCGCCTACGAGCGCTTCAAGGCGAAGGCCAACGGCATCGCGATCCTCGGCGAGATCGACCGGCTCAATATCCTGCGGGTGGGCTTCCTTTCCCAGGCCGAGTTGAAGGGACTCTTGGATGGTTCGGAGCAAACCGGGTTCATATTCCCGGTCAGCATCCCTGCCCCCAACGATGCCGGCGTTCAGGCCGGAGCCGTCGGCTTTGGCGACACGCTGCTGCAGTGGCTGGGCGTGAATGGAGACAATTCCTCCTATGGCGCCGGGCTCAAGGTCGCGATCCTCGACACCGGCTTTTCCAACACCTCGGCGCTGGCCGGGATGCAGAACATCAATCTGGTGGATCCACCGGCGAACCCCGCCGACTGGAATGGTCACGGCACCGGCGTGGGCAGTCTGATCAACCAGATCGCCCCGGGAGCGACGCTGATTTCCTTCCGCATCGCGGGGGACGACGGGATGTCGGATACTTTCAAGCTCAGCCAGGGCGTGCTGGCGGCGATGGATCAGGGAGTGATGGCCATCAACATCTCGTTCGGCGGCGGCGACTCGCCGGTATTGCGGGAGGCCATCGCGCTGGCCCAGCAGAACGGCATCGTCATTTTCGCTTCTCCGGGGAACGACGGCTACACCGACCACATGTCCTCGCCTGCCAATTATCCGGGGGTGTTCAACCCAGGCGCGGTCGATGCGAACGGGATCCATCTGGATTTCTCCAACTCCGCTGACGGGATGGTTCTATCCGCTCCCGGACTCTCACTGGTGACCGAGTGGACCGGCAACAAGCAGGTCTACTTCACGGGCACCTCGGCGAGTTCACCGGTCGCGCTGGGCACCTATCTGGCGATCCGGTCGAACAACGGCATCACCATTTCCTCCGACGCTGCGGTGGCGCAGATGGAGAAAACGCTCAACGACTCCAGCGCTCCCGGCGTCGATCCACAGACCGGGGCCGGCATGGTGAGCCTGCGGAGCCTCGACAAAACCCCGAACGTTCTGGATGCGGCGGTGACGTCGAACTACCTGAGCACGGACTCGGCGGGAAATCCGGTGGTGCTGGTAACGGTGCAGAATCAGGGCACTGCGACGCTGACCAACTCCAGCCTGGAGGTCACGATCGGAAACGGCACCAGCAAGGCGACGATCGCCAATCTGCCGGTGAATGCGATCTCGACCTATGCCGTTCCACTCCCCGCGGGCGCCGATCTGGCGTCGATCCACTCCTCGGTTCAGGTTTCGAGTGGCCTTCAGGATC